>CAXGSZ010000238.1:0-4942 GCA_964012455.1 uncultured Alphaproteobacteria bacterium | reverse complement strand
TCGACAGGGGAGATATTTCCATCTTCGCCGAACCCTATTCGACCGTCGTGCACCGGGGGATCGACGGGAGCTACGCCGTGCGACGGGTCGCCCGGCCGAAAACACCGCTCAAGTAATTGCTTGCCTATAAGGCAGAAGAAAGTTGGCGGCAGTTTCAGTCGAAATGGTTCCGCTTCCTGCCGGATGCGGTCAAGGACCGCAAACTGGAGACGCGATATCAGGCGATAATGGGCACGCCGTCCGGCGCGGCTCCGGAAGTCGAGCCCGGCTCAGACGACGCGGCGGTGGCGGAGAAAAGAGCCGCATGAAGGTCGAGATCGAACTGAACCGCGACGGCGAGAGCAACGTCATCGAGTACGACTACGCGCGCCGCGAGGCGGACGAGAAACCTATGATCCTCGATGTGCTGCTGCAGGCGCAGGCAACAGATATTCCGGACCTCGCCTTCCGTTACGGTTGCCGGGCGCGGAATTGCGGTGTCTGCACCGTGGACGTGAACGGCCGACCGCGCCTTGCTTGCCGCGCCCGCATCAAGGAAGGCGACCGGGTGAGCCCGGTGAAAACATTGCCGCCGCTGGCCGACCTCGTGGTGCGCCGTGACGGGGTCGCCCGCCAGATGCGCGGCCGCCTCACCAGCGTGGCGCAGGGCAACAACCTCAATCAGGATGCGCCGGACGATTACCACACGCTGACCGCTTGCATTGAATGCTATGCGTGCTTACAGAATTGCCCGATGCACGCCCGCAACTTCACGGACGGCGCAAACCCGAACCCCTCGGAGGGCTATCAATGGGGCAACCCGTTCTCCCTCCTGAAGCTGCAGATGCTGCGCCTCGACCCGCTCAGCAGCGACGCTGGCCGGGACCAGGCGCTGGCCCACGCCGAAGACCTCGGGCTTAACGCCTGCCGCGACTGCAAGGGCTGCAAATGCGGCGTCGGCATCGACCTGATGGGGAAAGTCGTCCGCCCGCTATTGGCGGTGGCGGGGGAGTAGCATGCCCCTCGCCACACGTCCCCTCACTCCCGCGTTCGGCCTTGAGATCCTGGACATCAATCTGCGCACGCCGACGGACGCGATGACCGCCGAGATCGATGCGTTGTGGGTCGAACACCCGGTCCTCCTCATCCGCAACCAACTGCTGGACGAAGCGGAGCAGATCGCGTTCTCGAAGCGCCTCGGCGAAATCAACATTCACGTGCGAACGGACATCCGCTCGCGCAGCCATCCGGAAGTCGTGCTGGTCTCCAACCTCCGTCTTGAGAATGGCGACAATATCGGTGCCCTCGCAAGCGGCGAGGCGAAGTGGCATACGGACAGCTGTTACAAGCCGAAGCCGGATACCGGCTCCTTGCTCTATGCCCTCGAAGTGCCGGAGGGTGAGGGTAAGACCGCCTGGGCGCATTTGCAGTTGGCCTATGAAGCCCTGCCCGAAGCTACAAAAACAAGGCTCGAAGGACGGCACGGAGAATACGCCTACAACATCTTCGATGTCGACATCACGCAGGACGAAGACGTGAAGGATATCCGCACCAAGACGCCAGACGTAACGCACCCTCTGGTCCTGACGCAACCGAGCAGCGGCCGGAAAGGGCTCTATCTCGATCCCTTGCAGACTTACGGGATCAAAGATATGGCGCCGTCTGAAAGCCTGCCCCTTCTCGGCGAACTGACCGCGCACATCACGCAACCGGAATTCGTATTCGAACATACCTGGCGCCGCGGCGACATTGTGTTGTGGGATAACTGCCGCGTCTTGCACCGCCGCGAACCCTTCGACCCGATGGTGCCCCGCCTTATGAAACGGACAACGATATTCCTCCCGCCGGAGCGTTATCCGGTGCCGTTTCAGGCTTAGGAATTCAACCCCCGCCGGAACAGTGCCCCCGCGCCGATTTCCTCCATCGGCAGGTCCACGGCCCGCAATGCCCGCCACATGGTCGCAGAATTTGAAGTGATCACCGGTTTGGCGAGGTGCGCTTCCATTTCGGCGATGCGATCCATGGTTGCGAGATTGGTGCAGCTGACGAAGAGTGCGCCGGCGGCAGCGATTTCGTTTGCGTGACGGTCCGCCATGGCGGCGACCTCGGAGGACGCCAGCGCCGGAATCATCGGCGAGTGGGAGCAGGCGAAAGTGTCCGTACCCGTCACTTCGAAGCCAAGCGCCTCGAAAAAGCCGGCCTCCGTCCGTGTGATTTCGTGCGGATATGGGGTGATCATAAAGAAGCGACGGACTTCCATGGCACGCAATGCGTCTGCGACCGCGGTCGAAGTGGTGAAGCCCGGGATGCCGGTCGCTCGTTCAATACGGGCGCCGAGATCGTCAGCCGCATCAGTGCCGCCGAGAAAAGTGCCGCTTGTGCAAGCCGCCATGATGACCCGCACATCAATCTTGGTCAGCAGCTCGGATTGCGCGTCAACGCTCTCCATCATCTGCACGAGGGAGTCTGCACGCAGCTCCGACTCGGGGCGCGGCAAGCGCGAGAAATGTGCGGTCACACCGGCCGGCAGGTAACGCGGGAACTCCACCTCGCAGGTGACGTTACGCTCCGGGATAAGAAAGCCAAGACGTGTGGGCGAGTCGGCATTGTCCATATCCTTCGGTCTCCTTTTGATGCGCGGCCGGCCTCAACCGCGGGTATAGGCAGTCTAGCCACGCCATAACAAACACCTAGGCTTTGTTGTAACCCTGTCGAAGCATGCGCCCACACCCTATTCGGGTATAACACTGCCATTTCCACCGCACGCCCCTTTAAGAACTGGCCCCAATTGAGCGAACGGCGCCTTCCGGCTATTGCATGGCGCACGCCGCCGAGATAGCGAGGTTGGACTCGTCGAGCGGACACAGACCCTGCAGACGGTCGGCGTGGCTGACCTCAGCACTGATCACCGTTAAGGTGCGGCGATCTCCCACACCGACATAGCCCCAAGAAACAGAGCCAGCAGGCATTTGGCGAGGCTTGCGTGGCCGATAGGGAGGTGAGCGCCGGCTGGACACAGCGCAATGCTGCGGGGGGTTTTTATAAATTGTGCCGAGATATTGCGGGAGAGCTGATATGACGCTCGGCAAATGGTCGGATGATTCCAAGATTGGCGAGGCGGAAATCAAATGGGAGCATTGGGGGCTTTCCCTCTGATCAACGACCTCGCCGAGAAGCGCGCTAGGGGCGAACAAACATTCCGTCGCTGCCACGATCGAGGCCTTAGCCGGGTACGTGGAAGTCCATTTTGGACATGACGCACGGCTGCTGCGTCACGTCGGTTACCCCAAATTCGAAGACATCTTCGTGCTCATGAAGGGCCGGCACGCAAAGTGGGCTAATACAAAGCCGCCTTCGAAGCGGAGCCGGCCCGCTTCGGTTTTGGACCCCTTCATGGAATTTCTCTACCAGTGGTTAAACCGGCATATCCCGCAGAAAGAAATGCGGATCTCCGCCTCCCACTAGACCGACGTCCCGCCTGACTTAACCAACCGATATAGCGCGCGGATCGCGCGCCTGGCATCAGACTAGCGCTTGTAGAGCCCCATGAGGGTGGCTTTCTCAAGCGTCGCGAAATGCAGATTGAAGCCGACGATCGCAGGCATAATATCCGCCGGCAGCTCCAATTTGGAATTCACCGCATGTATGTTGAAGAGGTAACGGTGCGGGTGGTCGCCCTCGGGCGAGCAGGGACCTCCGTAGCCGGGTGCACCGAAATCCGTGCGGGTCTCCAAGGCACCGGCCGGCATGCCGTTACCGCTCGCCCCCAGGGCCAATTCGCGAACATCGGCCGGAATGTTGATGACCAGCCAGTGCCAGAAGCCGCTGCCCGTAGGCGCATCTGGATCGAAACAGGTGACTGCGAAGCTTTCCGTCCCCGTGGGCGGCTCGCCCCAGGCAAGATGTGGTGACTGATTGTTGCCGGCGCAGCCGAAGCCATAATTCTCCGACAGCACATGATCGTTGGCTAAGTAGTCGCCGTCCTTGAAACTGTTGCTGGTGACTGAAAAACTCATCACATTCCTCCATAGGTTTTCATTCTTGTCGACGTCCCGATCAGTGAACATAGGACTTATCGCTGACAGGTAAAACCTCGTGCGTGGGTTTATACTTGGTTCTGCGGCTAACCCATTTTGCCGCACAATCCCAGGTCCGCTTTTGGGGAAACACGAAATGCGAAGTATCCTATGGAGCCGCACGGTTGCGGGAATCTCGATTTTGACGCCTCCCACACCCTGGTCATCAGGAACGACCATTACGGCTACTAGCCGACGCTTGGCCGCGCGGGGGCCGATGCGGAGCGTATCACCGCCGTCCTCAATCAAACATAAGGCTTTCCGTTACCTTTCTGCGCGATGCTACCCGCGAGCAGGTCCTCTACGCGTTCGGCCGGTTGCGACGGAAACTCGGCGAAGACGACAACCAGCTGATATACTATGCGCATCACGGATGGCTTAATCCGGAGGCAGACCGAGGCTATTGGCTGCCGGTCGATGCGCTTCGGTATAAGCGATCGCGCGGGCTCTCCAACGGTTATATCACCTATTACTGAAGCCGGTCCCGGCGCATCAGGTGATGCGCTTTGGCCGCAGTCCCGTCGAGGGTCCCCAGTTTCAACAGATAGACGTTCTGATCGAAGCTCGGAATGTTCTAGATCCGCATACCACAATCGGGACAGGAAACACCCGTCAGCGGTTTGCCACTGTCCGCGGTGCGGTTATAGCTCTTCGGCGTGCCAGTCTAACCCGCAGGTCGCCGCTTTGCACCCACAGCGCCATCCTGAAGGCACTGCACTACTGTTTCTGGCATTCCATACAATGACACGTCGTGACCTAAAGCGGCTCGCCGATGATCTCGTGGCGAATGCCGCCGCACTGACATCGGCCAGTATAAGGCGGCACCATTACGTCTGCCCCTCAAGCGCATCCAGAAACCCCGCAAGGGCGCGATTAAAGCCTTCGGG
>CAXGSZ010000237.1:0-4955 GCA_964012455.1 uncultured Alphaproteobacteria bacterium | reverse complement strand
TGTTGGGCTGTTTCAGGGATGACAACTTAATTAGGTCTGAATTTCTGCAAGCGATCAGCCATTCCAAATACCGTTTCTAGCCCTCTATCCAATTACGATAATCCCAACTCATTAATCTTACAGGAGTGATTACAATCGTAATTTCCTCATCGGCGCACGCCAACAGCTAGCGTCAAAACGCTGTATCTTCAGAACCCACATATCGATCTATAAGTTTGGGTAGCAATTTCTGGCCGAGGTCTTCATTGAGTTCGATTCTTTGAAAATAGTTAAGTTTTCTGGAGTTAATAGAAATATGGTTACCAGGTATTACCACGACGTTATTTCCCGTTTGTAAGAGGCAGGAATTGCGCAGATAGTCCGGGTCTTCGGTTCCCAGGGTTCAGTACATCATGTCGACCAACGAGACCGACGCGTACGAAGACCGTGAGAGCACGCGGACGGGTGTGAGACTGATGCTCGGCGTCACTGGTGTCTTCGCCGTCATGGATGCGCTGACTAAACATGTCAGCACACTTTACCCAGCGCCGCAGATCCTCTGGATCCGCTATATAATGTTTACTGCCTACGGCCTCGCGATGACGATTCGGCGGCGCGGCTGGGAAGCCTTGCAATCAAACGTTCCGGCGCTTCAGATCACCCGTGGATTACTGCTCGCGATTGAGATTTTGGCTTTTATCGTTGCATTCCGTTACTTGCCACTGGCCGATGTCCAGGCGGTCGCCGGTGCCGGCCCGCTGCTTACCACGGCATTGTCAGTCCCAATTCTCGGCGAAAAGGTGGGCATCCGGCGCTGGACTGCCGTCAGCATTGGCCTCATTGGGCTGTTGATAATCATTCGACCCGGCATGGAGGATTTCAAGCCGTTACTGCTGCTGCCCCTCTCCGGCACCGTGCTCTACGCCTTCTATCTCGTTCTGACCCGGGTCGTGGCGAGGCATGATCGGCCAGATACGACTGCTCTGTATACAGGAATGACTGGCCTCGTGGCAATGAGTTTAGTCGGACCGTTTTTCTGGGTAGCCCCGGACGTCCGGGGGTTCCTGCTAATGATTTGCATCGCAATCCTCGGTTTGACCGGGCATGGGCTACAGATCAAAGCCCTCTCGCTGGCTCCCGCAAGCGTTTTGCAACCCCTGAGCTATTTTACCATCATTTGGGCGACAATCTTGGGGTACGTCTTCTATAACGACTTGCCGGACCTGCCAACGGTGATTGGTGCTTTGCTCATCGCCGGCAGTGGGCTCTACACCTTCCACCGAGAACGGGTGCGGGCGAATTAACGGGAGCCGAGAGCTTGGTCAAATCATTGCACAAGCGCGTGCGAGCTAGGCTACAACGCCTGATAAAACGCTACTTCTTATTCCTGACTGTAGCCCTAGTGTAGCCCAGCGGAATATCCGCTTGTCTGAGGAATACGATATTCTTTCAATCTATTCTTTTTATGAAAGAATGGAGCGGGCGATGAGATTCGAACTCACGACTTCAACCTTGGCAAGGTTGCGCTCTACCCCTGAGCTACGCCCGCATCCGCACATAGGACCGTCGTAAAACGTCGCGGGGATAATACGCTTTCGCGCCGCCAATGCAATACTTGCGTGCCAAGACATATTGCCCAAGCGCTGAAGCAAGGCTAAAAGCCTTGATCATGAGCGATCCTCCAAAATTCGATTCAGACGAACTCTTCAAGCGCTTCGCGGATCTTGGCATCCCGTTCGAAAATCACGAACACCCTCGGTTGCGAACCGTCGCCGAATCGCAAGCGTTGCGCGGTCAGTTACCCGGGTCGCACATCAAGAATCTCTTCCTTCGGGATAAGAAGCGGCGCTATTTCCTGGTGACCGTCTCGGAAGACCGTGAGGTCGATTTCAAATGGCTTCGTGGACAAATCGGCGCAAGAGGAACACTGTCGTTTGGCTCGGCGGACGCCTTGCTTGATCTTCTGGGAGTGGAACCCGGCGCCGTCACGCCACTTGGCGTTATCAATGATGCGGACGGAAAAGTGACCGCTTTATTGGACAAGGCGCTAGTGGATACAGACCTGATAAACGCCCATCCGCTGCGCAATGACATGACAACGGTACTTTCCGCCGCCGACCTGCTTAGATTCATGAAAGAATCGGGGCATCCGCCCGGGCTGATCGATTTCGAGTCCAACAGTTAAAAGCGAATTCCTGCGGGTCTGGATCAATTGCCTTGTAACCGTTAAACCAAACGCACATCTTAAAACGATATTGTACGACACGAGGCTTTCGAACATGGAACAGGTCATCGGAGGGGACGGCGTGGGCGTCGACGCCCCGGCAATCAAAGACACGACGGCAATGGACTTCGCCGCCGACGTCCTGGACGCCAGCCAAGAAACTCCGATCATCGTGGACTTTTGGGCGCCCTGGTGCGGTCCCTGCAAGCAATTGACGCCAGTTATCGAGAAGGCTGTCACGGAGGCGAGCGGAAAAGTGCGTCTCGTCAAACTCAACATCGACGAAGCGCCGCAGATCGCTCAGCAGATGCGCATTCAATCGATCCCCGCAGTCTACGCCTTTTCCCAGGGCAAGCCGATCGACGGGTTCATGGGGGCACTGCCTGAAAGTCAGGTCAAAGAGTTCATCGACCGGATCTTGCAGATGGCAAATGCCGCTGCCGGCCCCTCGCCAATCGATGAGGCGATCGAGCAGGCGAAAGCGGCTCTCGAATCGGGCGATGCAAACACGGCCGGTGCGGTATACGGCCAGGCCCTGCAGCAGGATCCCGGAAACGTAAAGGCAATGGCTGGAATGGGCCGGTGCTATCTGGCGACAGGACAGGTCGAGGCCGCTCAAAATGCACTCGACTCGATTCCAGAAGACCAGCGGAACGATACCGAAGTCACGGCCTTGCGGACTGCGCTCGAATTGGCCGCGCAGGCGAAGACCTCATCAGGAGAATCAGCCGAGTTTCAGGCCAAGGTCGATAGTGACCCGAACGACCATCAAGCGAGATTTGATTTGGCACTCGCCTACTATGCTCAGGGCGAAAATGCGCAAGCGATTGACGAACTCCTCGAGATTCTGGTGAAGAATCGGTCGTGGAACGAAGAAGCCGCTAAAGAGCAGTTGGTGAAAATTTTCGAAGCGCTAGGTAATGCTCATCCCGATACGGTGGAAGGGCGGCAAAAGATGGCGTCCGTCCTTTTTGCATGAGCGAAGCGGAAATGCGGTTCAACGAATTGCCCGTAAGTATTCCGGTATTCCCTCTTTCAGGTGTCCTGCTTTTGCCGCGAACTACTCTGCCTCTCAATATTTTTGAACCGCGATACCGGAACATGACGCAGGATGCGATGGCGTCCGATCGTCTCATCGGCATTGTACAACCAGTCGATCCAGAAGAAGTACCAGTCACTTCGGACGGGAGGGTCAAGAATCTTGATGACGAAAAATTGGTGCTGTATTCGACCGGATGCGTTGGACAAATTTCGCGCTGCCAAGAATCGCCTGACGGCAGGTATTTCATTTCACTCGTGGGTGTTTGTCGCTTCCGACTCGGTGACGAGATCGACACGACGCGCGGTTACCGACGGTTCAATGCCGAGTGGAATGACTTCAAGAATGATCCAAAGAAGCCGACAGTTTCGATCGATCGCAAAAGGTTATTGCCCGCGATGCGTCGATACTTCGAGGTCAACCAAATCGAGGTCGACTGGTCTGCTGTCGATGAAGCGGACGACGAAAGCCTCGTCAGTGCGCTCACAATGTCGAGTCCCTTTACGTCAGCTGAGAAACAGGCGCTTCTGGAGGCGAACGATCTCGTGCAACGGTGCGGAGTTCTCTCGGCCATCGCCGAAATGGCGGTGCACAGTTACAGTGGTTCACCAGAACGCCCGCAATAGGTTTGCGCGCGCCAACATGGGAGTGGAAAGCCATGGCCAAGAATAATGCCGCGGTCGATCCAAAACTTCTCGAATTACTGGTTTGCCCTTTGACCAAGGGGCCGCTGCGCTATGATCGATGCAATGGTGAGTTGATTAGCGATCAAGCGAAACTTGCCTATCCCATACGCGACGGCATTCCCATTATGCTCGTGGGCGAAGCGCGAGCCCTGGAGAACTGACCAGTGCCGTCGGACGGCTATTCCAGCAAGCATTGGCCGACGCAAGTCCGACTGCGGAAGGCAGAGAAGCTATTAGAGGTAACCTACGACGACGGCAGCACCTTCGCACTGCCGGCCGAACTGCTACGCGTCGAAAGTCCCTCGGCAGAAGTCCAAGGCCACATCCCGGATCAAAAACAGATTGTGCCCGGTCGGCGCTTCGTCGGCATCATGGACCTTGAGCCAGTGGGAAATTATGCCATCCGCATCAAGTTTGACGACCTGCACGAAACTGGAATTTTCAGCTGGCAGTATCTGTATCACCTTGGCCTCAACAAGGATGGGATTTGGTCGGATTACCTAAAAAACCTTGAAGAAAAAGGCCTGAGCCGCAACCCTTGATGCCGTCGACCCTGATTAGTGGCTGCTGGATTCCGAATACGGGATAGGAAAGTATATTTATGCGACGCACGCATATGACAAAGATCGTGGCGACGCTCGGTCCATCCAGTGCCTCGGAAGACAAAATTCGAGCACTGTTCGAAGCGGGCGTTGATGTTTTCCGGCTGAATTTCAGTCACGGCAGCCACGACGACCATCGCCAATCCATTGCAGCCATCCGAATGATCGAACAAGCCGCCAAACGTCCCATCGCAATTATGATGGACCTACAGGGACCAAAACTACGGGTCGGCGACTTTGCAGAAAGTACGGCGCTTCTGGATCCGGGACAGCCGTTCCGCTTCGATATGAACAGCGCCCCGGGCGACGCGGATCGCGTCAGCCTGCCGCATAAGGAGATATTCGCCGCGTTGGAGCCCGGCAGCGACCTCTTGGTGAACGATGGGAAGATCCGTCTGAAGGTGACGAAATGCGGCACTGATTTT
>CAXGSZ010000236.1:0-4956 GCA_964012455.1 uncultured Alphaproteobacteria bacterium | reverse complement strand
CGGCCCCTTCTTCACCGCGTGGTGCGCGGTCAATCGCCGGACGCCGACGGGCCGCGTGCTCGGAGAAGCGGAGCGCATCAGCGTCGAAGATGCGCTCCGGACGATCACTGTGGGTGCCGCATACACCCTCAAGCTGGATCATGAGATTGGCTCAATTGAAGCCGGGAAGAAAGCGGATTTCGCTGTACTTGAAGACGATCCGACCGAAATCGGCGTCAAAAATTTAAAGGATGTTCGTATCTGGGGCGTGGTTCAGGGTGGCCGGGTTTTCGCGTGCGGGGATATTTGACAATGCCAGGGGAAAGTACGAACCCGGACTTGCCTGTTACCGTGATTGGCGGATACCTCGGTGCGGGAAAGACGACGCTGGTGAATCGAATTCTGCGCCGCGCCGACGGCCGACGTGTTGCCGTGTTGGTCAATGAATTCGGCGAACTTCCGATCGACGCCGATCTGATCGAAAGCCGCGACGAGAACGTGATCAATATCGCCGGGGGGTGCGTCTGCTGTTCCTACGGCAGCGACCTGATGGCCGCATTGATGGACCTCCAGCAACTGGAGCCGAGACCCGACCATATTCTGATCGAAGCCAGTGACGTCGCTCTGCCGGAAGCCATCGCGCAATCAGTTGGCTTGATGTTGCAATATATCGTCGATGGCGTTGTTGTCATCGCAAATGCCGATAGTGTGCGAGGGCACGGTCGCGATTCCTACCTTGCTGTTACCATCAGGCGCCAGCTCGTTGCGGCAGACATTGTGTTGTTGAACAAGGTCGACCTGGCTTCGCCCGGGAAGTTGGCGGAGACCGCTGTTTGGCTTGGGGAGGAAACGCAAGGCGCACCGATACTCGAGACGACGAACGCGGATGTATCGGTTACGGGTATTCTTGGCCTACGGGACAGCGAAACGCCGAGCGGCCTTCCGCACGCCTCCGGTCCACTGCATGTCCACCACCACGCGATCGTCGTATCTGTTGATCGTCCTGTCGATCCAGAGAAGATTGCGGTGGCGCTTGCCGATGTCAATCTCGACCTCATGCGCGCGAAGGGTTTCGTCACGGGGGTCGATGGGCGGATCTATGCCGTTCAGACGGTGGGCCGACGTCGGCACGTTGAGGCGCGCGACTTCAATTCGGCGGACGTTGGAAAGATCGTCTGTATCCGACATCGACATCCGGTCGATTCAGATGGGGTCAACACGGCGGTATCAAACTGCGGCTAGTCCGCGTTGTCGACGATTGCTTCCGTCGTCGAGAAGTAGAGGTCCAGTCGCTTAAAATTGCCGTTCTCGACGCGGAACAATTTAGCGTTGGAGAGCTCTGTTTCCTTACCGTTCTTGTCTATTAGACGCACATCGAACACAGCGGCAATGCGCTGCGCGGCCTCATCGACAGTCCATTCAAAGTTGCCGTGCCACATAGTGGGATAGCGCGCCATGGCTGATTCGAATGCATCGCGTATTTCCGTGTCTCGTCCGCGGAGTACCGTGCCGGCGGGATAGATATTCCAGACGCAATCGGCTGCCAGGCATTCAAGCGTCTCATCGAGGCGGCCTTGATCCATGACGTTGAAGTACTTTTTCTCGACGAGGTCGATCAGTTCCTGCTTGGATAGCATGCTGTCCTCAACGGTTTACCGGAACGGTTCCGCCGTACACTTCCGTCAATGGCAATGGACTGTCCGCGAAGACGTTCTTGCCGGTTTTGCGGGTCGCTTTTTGCCAGGCGGCGAGTTCGCCCGGGCCGAATTCCACTTCTGGCGAGCGGTCGATGTCGACATGGCCGAAGGTGTCGATGCCGCGCACCAATACGCCGGTATCGCGATGCGCGCGCGCTTCTACGTGCGTCGGCATCATCTCGACCAGCAGCATGATCCGTCGGTCGTTGCCCGTGTTGACGCGGGAACCGTGGATGATTCCTGAATAGAAAATGCCGATCTCGCCGGGTTTGAGTTCGATGTCGACGGCATTCGATTTGTCGAACTCTTCCGTGATGTACTGGCCGCGCGAGAGGATACTGTCCGGATCGCCTGTATCTTCATGCGGGAGCGTGCGGCCCTTGTGAGAACCCGGAATAACGCTCAGGCATCCCGTGCTGACCGAGCATTCGGACAGGGCGAGGGCACCGATCGCGAGGATCGGTTTGATCGGATTGTAGGCGCCGTCCTGGTGCCACCCGGCGAAGGTCTTGCCATCCGGCTCCTTGATACGGAAGGCCATGCTGTAACACAGGATGTTTGGGCCGATCAGGTCTTCGTAGATATCGAGAATGCGATCGTTTCGCGCCATCTCGTCGACCCAAGGGCACAGCAAATGCGATTTGCTTTTCAGTTTGCGGCGGTCATCGGGAAATTTTGCTTCGAAGGCTTCCAGATGTGCTCTGTATCTTGCCACTTCGTCAGCCGAGAGAGCGGGGATGGGGGTGATGAAGCCCTCCCTGTGGAAGCGGTCGACTTGTTCCTCACTCAAGACTTTTGGCATCGATCAGCACCTTTCGTCCGG
The DNA here is from genome assembly GCA_964012455.1 of uncultured Alphaproteobacteria bacterium. Lineage (GTDB taxonomy): Bacteria > Pseudomonadota > Alphaproteobacteria > UBA8366 > UBA8366 > UBA6544. The sequence continues at coordinate 2,457 of CAXGSZ010000236.1, read as the reverse complement.
TTCGTTCCGGCAAGTGTCCCGCAAGGCCATCAACCCGTCAACGGCGATTGATTGAGAACGTCAACGCGGATGTCGGGCGATCAATGTGCCGACCATCGTTCCAAGCAGAATTTGACCTAAGCTTAATTATGCCTCTCGCCCCATTCTAACGAGGCTTCGTCTCTCATGGGGGCACGCCACTTCGCAGGATGGAGGTTATGCCACCTGACTCGCTTAATCTCGAACCGTTGTTCGCACCGCGTTCGGTCGCTGTCATGGGGGCTTCGCCGCGGCCCTCGCCCGGTCGTTATATCGTCGAGACATTGCAGAATTTCGGCTTCACGGGTGACATCTATCCGGTGAATCCGAACTATGATGAGGTGGCTGGTGTCGCGTGTTTTGATGACCTCGCCGACCTGCCTGCCTCACCCGATATCGTAGTCTTCTGCGTTTCTCCGGAGCGCACCATGGATGGCTTTCGCAAATTGCCCCCCTCCGGTGCCGGCGCGGCGGTCATCTTTGGCGGTGGGTACGGAGAAGCAGGCGACGACGGGCGAGAAATGCAGCGGGAAATGGTTGGTATCTGCCGTGAAGCGGGCATTGCGCTCTGCGGACCCAACTGCATGGGTGTTATCAGCCCGCATGCTCGAAGCGCGACGTATTTGCAGATCGGCTCCAACCGGGAGGCGCTCGCTGGAAATGTCGGGCTTATCTCGCAAAGCGGCAGCATCTGCATCAGTATGCTCTCTGACGTAAGCCGATTCGGTTACAGCCTCGTCGCGTCGACGGGTAATGAAGCCGTTGTCTCGGCGGCGGCAGTCATGGAGTACATGGTCGACCTGCCGGAGACGAAAGTCATTGCGTGTTTTACTGAGACCATTGCAGAACCGGAGCGCTATGTCGCTGCTCTTGATAAAGCAGCGGACGCCGGAAAGCCGGTCGTCGTGCTCAAGGTCGGTAAGACGAAGCGGACGAAGGATGCGATCGCAACGCACACGGGTGGCATGGCGGGCGACGATCGTGTCTTTTCCGAAATTCTGCGCGCGCACCGTACAATCGAGGTCTCGGAATTCGACGAATTGATTGAAGTGCTTGCCGTGTGCCAGGGCCGCGTTTGGCCGACAGGGCGGCGCCTAAGTGTGGTGACGAGTTCGGGTGGTGCCGCAGAACTGATGCTCGACATCGGTGAGACTGCCGGGCTTGAACTGCCGCCGCTGCCGGAAGTGGAATTCGAGGCCGCCCGCGAATTTATTGGTGACTTTGCGGGGGACGGGAATCCGCTGGATGCCTGGGGCAACGGAAACTTCCGAGAGAATATGCCGTATGCGCTCTCCCTTGTCGGCAAGACCGAAAGTACTGACGCCGTACTGCTTTGCTATGATAATGACGACAGCGCCCCGATGGGGAATGTCGCGGACTATCTCGCGAGAGTGGATATCATCGAAGCAGCGAGCCGCGAATCCGAGAAGCCACACTATCAATTGACCTTGCGGCCCGGCCTGCGGATTGCGGAGCAGATCGAGCGTTTCCGTGCGCTCGGCATTCCGCCACTCGTCGGTGTGCGGCAGGGACTTGGTGCTATCGATAAGCTCGCGCGTTGGAATGGGGAACGGCTCCCGGCGCGAAAGCCCGAAGTGTTGCCGACGGTGGCATTTGAGGGCATCTCGATGTCCGGACGCGCGACGGTGCATGAGCGCGATTGCAAGAAAATGATGTCTGCTCTTGGCCTGACTATCACTCGTGAGCAGGTTGCCCGCGATGTGGACGCAGCTGTCGCCGCAGCGGAAGAGATCGGATATCCGGTCGTCATGAAAGCACTGTCCGACGACATTCCGCACAAGTCGGAACACGGGTTGGTCGCCGTTGGTGTCGAGGATGCGGATGATGTTCGGCGCGTTTGGTCCGATTTGCAGCACCGCCTTACGAGCGTGAATCCGGATGCCGACATTCTGATCCAGGAAATGGTCTCGGGTGGTGTCGAAGTCTTCGCCGGCGTTGCGCATCATCCCGGCTTCGGTCATGTCCTCGCATTTGGCCTCGGCGGGATCGACATCGAGCTCGATCCAGATTTCTCGCTACGAAAGTTGCCGCTACGTACCGGGGACGCGGAAGCGATGATCGGTGAGATACGTGGTGCGGGGCGTCTCGGCGCGTACCGTGGGCGGGCCGCCTGCGATGTCGAAAGCTTAACCACATGTCTCTATGCGATCTCCGATCTTATGGCCGCTGCGGGCAGCCAGATACGCGAACTCGATCTTAACCCGATCAAGGTCATGCGGGCGGGAAGCGGCTGTGTCATCGTCGATGCCTTGATCGTGCCTCACGAACCAGAAGGAGATGCGCCATGAGCGACGACCTCGTCCGATACGAAACGGAAGACAATATCGCCGTCGTTACGATGAATCGCCCTGAAAAACTAAATGCGGTGAACGATGCGCTCCGCGGCGGGGTGTCGGAAACGTTGTTGCGTGCCGATGA
>CAXGSZ010000235.1:0-4963 GCA_964012455.1 uncultured Alphaproteobacteria bacterium | reverse complement strand
AAAGGCCTGTACGAGAAGGTCGAGCGCCTTGCGGAAGATCCTAGCGTGGGCGCTATTGTATTAACCGGTGCTGGTCGCGCCTTCTGCTCTGGTGGTGATGTCAAAAACATGGCAGCGGGCAAGAACGACGAAGAACCTCTCGACGTTCGTGCAAAGACCCTGCGGGCCCGCATGGAGGTGTCACGTTTGATCCATGAGATTCCGAAACCCACTATCGCGATGGTGCGCGGTGCGGCGGCCGGTGCGGGAATGTCGATTGCTCTCGCTTGCGATCTAAGAGTGGTGAGCGAGAACGCCCGAATTATCACCGCCTTTGCGAAGGTTGGTCTTTCTGGTGATTTTGGAGGCAGTTGGTTCTTGACGCAACTTGTGGGTCCTGCGAAAGCACGCGAACTGTATTTGCTGGCGGATGCCGTCGGTGCGGATGAAGCTTTGTCTCTCGGCATTGTCAACAGGGTCGTCCTCGATGGGAAGTTGGAGGAAGAAACCATGGCGCTGGCCAAACGGTTGGCGGAGGGTCCCGGGGTAACCCTTGGTTACATGAAGAAAAATCTTAATGCGGCGATATCCCAACCATTGTCCCAGTGCCTTGATCTGGAGGCGATGCATCACGCCAGCACTAGCCTGACGGAGGATCACAAGGAAGCAGCGCAAGCCTTCGTCGAGAAGCGGAAACCGGTCTTCCAAGGGCGTTGATATGCTACGGCTCCGGCAGATTTGCTTGGTTGCCTCGGAAATAGAGAAACCAGTTGATGATCTGACGGCTGTATTCGGGTTAGCGATCTGTCATCATGATCCTGCGGTTGAGAAGTACGGTCTCACTAACGCGCTATTGCCGGTCGGCACTAATTTTCTCGAAGTTGTGGCCCCTTTTCGTGATGGTACGGCGGCGGGCCGCTATCTTGGCCGGCGCGAAGGGGACGGTGGATATATGGTGATTCTGCAGTGTGATGATGCGGAAACCCGTGCAACCCGAATGGAAGCAATCGGTGTTCGAATAGCGAACCGTTTGGACTACGGCACTTATGTAGGATTGCAGCTTCACCCGAAGGACACCGGGGGGGCAATCCTTGAGACTAGTACAGACCCTCGCAGCGATGCACCGGACGGGCCATGGCATCCTGCTGGTGACGATTGGAAGAAAGCCGTCAGGACTGACGTGACGAAACGTATGAGTGGGGTCGAGGTTCAATCGCCTGAACCACGTGCGCTGGCTGCCCGTTGGTCGGAAGTTCTCAACATTGATGTCAGCGAGAATTCGTCGGGGCAGCCAATGTTACAGCTGGAGAATGCCGTCTTGCGGTTCGTGCCCGTGGAGGACGGCCGTGGCGAAGGTTTGGCTGGGCTAGACCTTGAAGTCGCGGATCGCGAGACAATTCTCCGGAATGCTACCAACCGCGGATGTACCGTGAGTGGTGACATTGTCCAGGTTTGCGGCATTCGCTTCCGGCTTATTTAGAAAGGATTCCAAATGAGCGATGGTGAGAAGCGGCTCGATACCGTGCGCCTGCAGGAAATGGTTCAGGGTTTTTGGCGATCTGGCGCATTGATGGCGGCGGTGGAACTTGGGCTGTTTACGGTCATCTCAAAAGGAGCGGGAACCTTTTCCGAAGTCGCGACTGCGCTCGATATCACGGAAACCAATGCTGAAAGATTGATGACCGCCTGCGTCACGCTCAAGCTGTTAGAACTGGGCGACGATGGGCGCGTGAACAATGCGCCGGATGTGGAACGCTTCTTGGTTGAGGGGGCTCCCCGCTATGCCGGACCGTGGATGCTGTTCACGAAACCGAGTTGGAACGATTGGGGAATTCTTTCAGAGAAACTCAAGTCAAAGTCAGTCGACAGGCTTGGGAAATACGGTGAGTTTACTGTCGAAAGAGCCCGTGAGTATCACAAAGCGACATATAGCATCGGCATGGGCGCCGGCCGCCGTTTTGCGCGCCATGTCGATCTGTCGAACCGCAAGCGGATGATGGATCTAGGGGGTGGTTCGGGCGCATATAGTATCGTGGCAACCGAGACTTACAATCGCTTAAGGGCCGTCGTATTGGATTTGCCGTCAGTTGCGGTTGTCGCGAGGGAAGTAATAGCTGAAAACGGAGCGTCGGACCGGGTGATAGCGGAAGCTTGCGACTTCACGGCCGATCCATTTCCGACGGATTGCGACGTTGCCGTTATGGCGAGCAATTTGCCGATCTATAGCCGTGACATTGTCGGTCAGGTGGTTCAAAAAACTTTCGATGCGCTGTTGCCTGGCGGAGAGATGCATCTGATTGGGGAAACCCTCGACGATGATCGTCAGGGTCCGGTGGGGCCATCGCTCTGGGGGTTGAGTGAGGCGATTGGGGGCACCACCGGGCTCGCGCACACCAACGCTGATTGTATCGGCTATTTCGAGAATGCGGGCTTTGTCGATGTCTCGGTACATGAGTTTGTACCGGGCACACTCGCGAGGATTACTGGTATAAAACCCGGCTAGTGTCGCACGGGCAGGACGACAAGGAATATTGTGCCCTTGCCTGTTTCCGTTTCGAAGACAATCTGCCCCTCGTGGTGCTCGACGGTTGTCTTGGATATCCACAATCCCAATCCCATGGCGCCAACGCGGCGTGTAGCGGATGCCGGCAAGGGTGAGTGTTTCGTCATAGCCTTGGCGCTATTCGGGTTTAACGCCGGTTGTTATTTCGAGGCTGTCGGACGGACAAACGAATTGATGCTCCGGATCAGTTTCCCCGAAAAACCGTCCGTAATTCGCGCGAAGCTCTCCAAACGGTCTTCGCCGGTGTTTAGCCAATCTGGCGATGGTAGTTGTGGGACGTGTTCCACCATGCGTTCAAACGTCAATATATTCTATTCTATTGACTGACGTAATGAGTTACCGCCCTCTGATATATTAGGGAAGTTTAATTTTAGCGGATTTGGCGACCATAACGTCGGGAACGTGGCCGAACTCGTCCGCTGCGCTGATGTAGCCGTCCAGCAGATCGTTTTGGATCGCAAGCGGGTCGCGTTCTTCAGCATTGCCGTAACCCCCCGCACCGGAGAGACGGATGCTGACAACGTCGCCTTTCTCAATCTCTCGGATTTCCTTCGAACCAAGCGGCTCCGCATTCCGGTGCGGGTTCAAGATTGTTGTGCCCAACGCGCCGGGTTCGCCGCCGAAAAGCCCATAGGGTTGATATTTATGGCGGTCGCCAAGCAGGCTGAGTGTCGCCCGGCTGTTTAGAAGTTCGATATCCTTCCTCACACCGCATCCGCCGCGGTGTTTGCCAGCACCGCCCGTATCCGGGATGAACTCCATTCGTTGAACCCGGATCGGGTTGTTAGTTTCATGCACCTCCACTGGAATGTTCGAGCAGTTCATGACGGGGCTCATTGCCTCTGCGCCATCGCTATCCGCCCGACCACCATATCCTGCGAGGATCACGTCATAGGCAATGAATGGGCGTCCGGTACGATCGTCGATCCCACCGATATTCGGATTGCTCCAGTGCGAAAAGGCGCCCATGGCCCGCTCCGGCATGGCTTTCGCCATCGCACCGTTAATCGCATCGAAGATGCGGATTTGCAGGATGGCCCGGCCGCCGCTCGGCGCTGGGAATGCGGGGTTGAAGAAACTGCCTTCGCGCGCGATTACGGTAATCGGGCGCATCCCGCCGGCATTCTGCGGGAAGTGTGCATCGCAAAATACCTTGATCCCAAACACGGCGTACGCGCGGGTATAGTTGATGTACGAGTTGATCGCTGCCGGGACATGATCACTGCTGCGGGAAAAGTCGAGTGTAACCGTACCGTCCTCAAAAGTGATATCGACCGCGACCTTAATGGGGTCGGTGTTGGTGCCGTAGTCGTCCATAAAATCTTCGAAGCTATAGGTGCCGTTCGGCACCTTTGCGAGGGCGTCGCGCATATGTGCCTCTGTTCGATCAAGTATGATTTCGTGCGCGCGCTCAACGAGTTCGGTGCCATGATCTCGGTACAGTTGGCAAAGGCGTTCCGCGGCGGTCAGGTTGGCTCCGTGCTGGGCGGCGAGGTCGCCCCGGACTTTGTCCGGCATGCGGACGTTGCCAAGGATTATGCGAAGAATGTCCTCGTCGAATTCTCCGGAGCGGACCAGCTTGACCGGAAGGATGCGTAATCCTTCTTGATATGATTCTGTAACGCCGTGGACTTTTTGCGAACCTGGCGCTGCTCCGCCCATGTCGACCTGATGTGCGGATGTTGCGACATAACCGATAATTGATCCGTCGAGGAATACGGGCATGACTTGAAAGACGTCGGGAAAGTGTCCCGAACCCATAAACGAATCGTTAAGCGCAATAGCGTCGCCGGGTGACAGGTTTTCTTCCGGAAAATAGTCCCGTACGTGCTGTGCCACAAACGGCATGGAGCCGAGATGGCCTGGGCTGAAGTTCCCCTGTGCGATCATCCGGCCGTCACGGTCGAATATGGCGGTCGAAAAATCGTCGCCTTCGCGCACGCCTTCCGAGAATGCGGTATGGCGGAGGGTGATCCCGAGTTCCTCAGCAATCGATATGATGCCGTTCCAGATAACTGTCAGTGTGAGCGCATCCATTTCTCTTTCGCTCATAATTGATCCTCTGTACCGATGCGGATGACGAGATGTCCGTTTTTCGTTGCCTCGACAATGTCTCCCGGCGGTATGACCGCGGTCGAATCGGGGTCAGCGACTATTGCAGGTCCTTTAACCGGATTACCCGGTACGAGATCTCCCCGATTCAAGATCCGAGTTTCGAGCCAACCTCCCGCATCCGGAAAGAAGGCGGGACGGGTTCGCAATGATGATCCGGCGTCCGAAGATTTGGCAATTACTCCGGGCGTACCTTTCGCCGTTTCTATCGTTGCGACGAGATACCAATCGACCGCTTCGACCGAGGCTTGCGTATCGCTGAACTGATGTCGGGTGGCATAGGCACGTCGAAATGCGTCTTCTGCTGAT
>CAXGSZ010000234.1:0-4974 GCA_964012455.1 uncultured Alphaproteobacteria bacterium | reverse complement strand
ATCTCCCCAGTGTTCAGGAGATCTTTCAGAGCGACCATATCCATCCGTCCCGCCGCATCCGATGCCACGGGTGAAAACGGTATTTGCAGGACTTCACTGATGCGGCCATGCGTATAGTGTGCCTGGTCAGAGGCGACGACGCGTTTCCCGGGATTGACGCGGCCGGATACCCACAAGGCCTCCATATTGGCCATCGTGCCGCCTCCGCAAAGATGGCCGAGATGTGTCTCCCAGCCGATCATACCGGCTAGTTCCGCAACCGCTTCGCGTTCCATCACCGAACTGGCGCGACCGCCGTCCATCGCATGGTTGTTCGGGTTGATGAACTGCGCCATCGCATAGGCAAGGCGGGCCACGGGATGCGGCGGTTTCAACATCTGTCCTGCATAGAGCGGATGCTGATAAGGATAGTTGTCGCGCATGCGTTCCGCCGCCTCGAGCAACACCGGTCGAAGGGCACTCAGATCGGACCCGGCTGACATGTCCGGGAGCGATTTAAATCCCGAGTCTAGGTGCTCAACAGCCTCGGCGAGCAGGTCGAGGGAAGCGCGGTCGAGACTCATGACGGCGAGACGGATGACAAGGTTAACCCGCCGTCGACAATGAGTTCGGCGCCGGTGATGTACTTTGCTTCGTCGGATGCCAGAAACAGGGCGGCATGCGCTACATCCCAGGCATCACCCATATGGCCCATCGGCGATTGGGCGTCACGCATGCGGATCATCTCCTCAACATCGCCGCCAGAATAAGCCTCGGCGAGCCCCTGCGCGACCATGGGCGTATTCATCAAACCGGGGAGGATGGCATTGCAGCGGATGTGTTTCGGTGCGTATTGCGCGGCAATGGCGCGGGTCAGCTGTAGGACCGCTCCTTTCGTTGTTGCGTAGGACAGAAACGGGACCCCCATCCAACGGATGCCCGAGACCGAGGAAATATTGACGATGGCACCCTGTCCACGACGTTCCATGAACGGGATCGCGTGTTTGCAGGTGAGAAACATACTCTTCACATTGACGGTCGCGACCTTGTCCCATTCGTCCTCGTCATGTTCGACCGGACCACCCATGCCGAGAATACCGACATTGTTGTGAAGGATGTCGACCCCTCCGAAAGAATCGTGACAGGTCTCTACCATTGACGCCACCTGATCGCCGTCGGTCACGTCACAGCAGATAGCGCGGGCCTCGTTTCCTTCGTCGGAAATTATTCTGGCCGTATCTTCCGCCGCTGCTAGTTTGATATCCGCGCAGAGGACGCTTGCCCCCTCCCGTGCAAACATCACGGCTGTCGCCTTGCCATTGCCCCAGCCAGGTCCAACTGAGCCCGCTCCTGTGACAATCGCCGTCTTGCCGGCGAGCCGGCCTGCCATCTATCCAGACTCCTTGGCGTCGCGTTCACGCAGCTCCGTCTTCAGAACCTTGCCGTAGTTGTTCTTCGGCAGACCGTTGAGATAGCGGTAGTCCTTGGGTCTCTTGAAACGGGCCACATGTTCCAGGCAAAGCGCGTCGAGTGCGGACGGCGATGCCGCCTCCGGGTCTTCGGCGACAACATAGGCGACAACAACTTCGCCCCATTCCGGATCCGGGCGGCCGATGACCGAGACTTCGTTTATCGCGGGGTGGCGCAGCAGGACCTCTTCGACTTCACGGGGATAAATATTGGTGCCACCGCTGATGATCATATCTTTCGAGCGATCCTTGAGAGTGAGAAACCCGTCCTCGTCAAAGGAGCCGACATCTCCCGTGTGCAGCCAACCGCCCCGCAAAGTGGATGCCGTTGCCTCGGGATTATCCCAGTAGCCCTTCATGACGATATCACCCTTCACGAGAATTTCGCCGATTTCGCCGGGCGGCAGTGTGACGTCGTGCTCGTCGGCGGTACGCACAAGGAGGCCACTCATCGACCGGCCGACGGACCCGAGCCGCTCCAAATATCGTGGGTGGTCACGCATGGCGTGGAAGTCTTGATTCAAGGAGGTAATGGTCATTGGAGACTCACCCTGGCCATAGAGCTGGGTGAATTTATTTCCAAAGCGGTCCATCGCGGCGAGGATGTCCTCGACGTACATTGGCCCCCCTCCGTAGATCACCGCCTTCAAATTGGTCGTATCGCGCTCGAGCGGCGACATCAGCATGCGCTTCACCATGGTGGGTGCCGCAAAGAATGCGAGGTGGGGCCACGCTTCGATCAGTTCAAAGATTTCCGCCGGCTCGAATCCGCCGCTTTCCGGTATGACTTGGCAGGAGCCTTTCATGATATGGGCAAGGCCATAGAGACCAGCGCCATGGCTGATGGGCGCGGCGTGCAGCATTGCTGACCAAGGTGCATAGGGGTCGACATCTGCCAGATAGCACCAGGAACACACGGAAAGGTTTCGGTGCGACAACATAGCGCCTTTCGGCCGCCCGGTGGTGCCGCTGGTGTAAAACAGCCAAGCGAGGTCATCGGCATCCGTTTCAACCATGGTCAAAGGTTCCGCCGTGAGTAGTGCCGCGTGATCCTTGTCGCCGATAACAATCAACCGCTCAAGCCCTTCGACATTTGCCCTTGCCAAATTCTCCGCAAGATCAGATGTCGCGATGCAAACTTTGGCGCCGCTGTTCTCTATGATGTATTTGAACTCGCTCGGATGAAGTTTGGCGTTGATTGGTACGGCCGCGAGGCCTCCATGCCAGGCGCCGAACATGCATTCCATATATTCCGGGCAATTTTTCATCAGGAGTGCCAATCGATCGCCCTCCCTCATGCCGAGCCCTCGGCGGAGGCCGCCGGCAATCCGGGCAACCCGGCCCGCCATCTCGGCATAGTCGTGGACCACCTTGTCGCCATAAGCGATGGCTGGCCGGTCACCCATTGTGCCGCCGTTCCGTGCGACCCACATCGCTATATTCACTGTGCTAAATCCTCTTGAGTTTATGTCCGGTTCCGAGCGCGGAAGAGTCTGACGAAGCATGCGGGGCGGGGCAAATATTTTAGCCGGCGCATCGTGACGAAGAGGCCCGGTGGGCTTAGGTTACGGGCAACGGTATAATGAAAGGCTATACGTGTCTTCGACCCAAAACACACCGATATTCAATGCGCCTGATGCGGTTAAATGGATCGCCGGTGCGACGTTGTTGGCACACCTTGGTCGGATATATCTACTACCAGGCGACGCGTCGATCTCGTTGATGGTTGAGCTGGCATTCGTTCCGGGCCGATATTCCACTGAGTTCATTTCGCTGTACGGACTGAGTTGGCCGACCTTTGCGTCACCGCTTACCCATATGCTGGTTCATGGAGACTTCACTCATCTCCTCGTCAATGTTCTGCTATTCCTGGCCTTTGGGGCTGCTGTTGGCCGCCGCATGGCTGCCTGGCCTATGTTGGTGTTCTACATCCTGTGCGGCTTTGCTGGAGCATTGACGTTCTGGATGTTCAACCTCGGCCATTTGGCGCCTGTCATCGGCGCGTCGGGCGCGATTGCGGGGGCGGTCGGCGCGGTTTGTCGGCTCAGCTTCATGCCGTACGACCCGAGCAATCCAATGCCATTCTCCAGCCGCAACGCCGCGTTGACATTCGTCATCGTCTGGCTGGTCATGAACTTTTTCTTCGGCATGCTTCCAGCAGAGGCATTTGGCGCGTCTGGAGGCGGTATCGCTTGGGAAACCCATCTCGGTGGTTTCGTATTCGGATTTTTGGCGATTTCTTGGTTTGACGGACGCGGGCTGAAACCGAATAACTTTGAATTTCGACCGCCTACACTTACATAGCAATTTGATGCGCATGGATTGAGGAGTTGGATGTGATGGACACGATGCAGTCGTTGATTTCCCGAGTATCAGTTCCGCCAAGACTGCTGGGCGATCCGGCGCCGAGCGGTGTGGATTTCGATGAGATCATGGCCGCTGCCATGTCGGCTCCCGATCACGGCGCGCTTACACCATGGCGGTTCATCGCGATCGAAGGCGAGGCGCGAGCCAAACTCGGTGAGGTGTTTGTCGATGCATTGAAGAAGCGCGATCCCTATGCCGATGAGGCGGCGATCGAGAAAGAGCGCAATCGACCCATGCGTTCGCCGATGATCGTGGTTGCAGTAGCCAAGATCGACGACACGGTGGCAAATGTCCCGCCGATCGAACAGGCAGTCGCCACTGGGATAGCGGCCTACAACATAGTTGTCGCTGCGCAGGCAAAGGGATTTGGCGGTATTCTGCTGACGGGCAAAAACGCACAGGATTCAAACGTGAAGGCGGCGCTCGGGCTCGATGAAACAGATGAGATCGTTTCTTTCGTCTATCTCGGCACGCCGATCAAACAGGTCAGCGACAAGCGCCGACCCGAGGCGTCCCAGTTCCTATCAGAATGGACCGGGTAGAAACCCGTCTACAGTACTTACGAAATTGGCGTGTAATCCATGCCGGCGGCATCCTCGACGGCTTGGTAAGTCACTTTGCCGGCTTGAACGTTGAGGCCTTTGCGGGAACCCGGATCGCTCTGCAGCGTTACTCGCCATGCATACTAGCGAGTTTTAACGTATAGGGCATCGTGGCGTTGTTGAGCACGAATGTTGAGGTTTGTGCAACGGCGCCCGATATATTGGTGGCGCAATAGTAGAAGAGACCGTACCCGGTATATACCGGGTTCGCATGGCTCGTTGGTAGAGACATCTTTAAGCATTCGCCTCGATTAATGGCGATATCGATTACAACGGAACCGGCGGCATTGACTTGATCATCTCTTCCGTCAAGACTTTCGGGGCTGCCGCTCCGGCGACCAAGACCAAACCAATGAACAGGTTGGCATCTCTGACGAGACGCTCAACCGCGTCGACGGCCGAGTATACCGTGTTGAGTTGTGCGCCATATCGCCAGTCGAGTTTGTCGAGGCGCGGCAGCGACCGGTTGAGGGCCGTGACTTTCGCCTCAAAACCCATATCACTGCGCGTAGCGGCGTCTCCGGCCACACCGCCACCCACTACGCAAACACGGGTCG
>CAXGSZ010000233.1:0-4975 GCA_964012455.1 uncultured Alphaproteobacteria bacterium | reverse complement strand
GTTTCACGTAGGTTCGAGTCGCCATTGCGGCCGTAGCGCGTACCCCGGAACAGGCCGCGGAAAAATCCTGACGATTTTGGTGATTCGACTTCCAGCTCGGCAATGTCGGTCGTCTTGTCTGTCAGTGGTTCGCCGCTCATCGCCGGTTACTCCACTGCTTTCGGCAAGGCAAGATATGGATCAGGATATCCGAGTTCGGATAGGATGGAGATTTCTTTCCCTTCCATCTCGGCAGCTTCCGCCTCGGCGGCATGATCGTGACCTAAAAGATGCAACAATCCGTGCACCACTAAATGAGATAGATGCGCTTCCGGTGATTTCCCGTCCCGCATCGCCTCTTTTGTCAGTGTTTCAAAAGCCAGAACGATATCACCAAGATGAACCGGACCATCCAGGCCCATTGGCTCGCCCATTGGAAAAGATAGAACATTGGTCGACCGGTCACGCCCGCGGTGCTCCATGTTCAAGCGCCGCACCGCACGATCGTCATTCAGAACCACGCTCAATTCCGCGTCATGCTCTGAACCGGCCGTCACCCACGCGAAGCAGGCGGCATTCCGGACGATGGCATCGACCTCGGGCACAGCATGTCGCCAATCTTCAACCACAATTTTGAGCTCAAGATCGAGTCTACCCGGCACCTCTCACGCTCCGTCTGTTTTCGGTTGGCCGGATTCGTAGGCGCGGACAATTCGCGCAACCATATCGTGCCGCACGACATCGGCATCGGTAAATCGGACGAAGCAAGCGCCCTCCATACCCCGCAAGATATCGACCGCGTCACTCAATCCCGAACGAATTCCTGCGGGGAGATCGATCTGGCTGAGGTCACCCGTCACGATCATCCGGCTGTTCTCGCCAAGACGGGTGAGAAACATCTTCATTTGCATCGCAGTCGTGTTCTGCGCTTCATCAAGAATCACAAAAGCGTTCGAGAGGGTTCGGCCGCGCATGAACGCCAGCGGTGCGATTTCAATTTCTCCGGACTCTATCCGCCGGGCGACCTGGTCTCCCGGCAACGAATCGTATAACGCGTCATAAAGCGGCCGCAGATATGGATCGACCTTGTCCCGCATGTCTCCGGGCAGAAATCCGAGCCGTTCGCCTGCCTCAACGGCCGGTCGCGACAATACGATGCGATCGACTTGGCCGGTCATCATCATGGCGACGGCCGAGCATACAGCAAGATATGTCTTGCCCGTGCCGGCAGGGCCGAGGCCGAAGACCAGATTGTTCTCAGCTATGGCTTGGATATAGCGCGTTTGCGTTGGAGAACGTGGAAGGATGCGCTTCTTTCGCGTCTTAATTACGGGCTGATCGTCGCCTGACAAATCAAGACCGCCGCGCGCTAATCGAACCGCGGCATCGACATCGGCCGGCTCGACCGGCTGCCCCTTGGTTAGACGGCGATAAAGCGCATCGAGTGCAGAACGGGCGATATCCGCAGAATCGACAGGACCGGAAATCGCAAGGTGATTGCCACGGCTGATGAGCGATACCCCAAGCCGGTGCTCGATCTGCGCGAGGTGCTTATCGTGCTCGCCGTAGAGCATCGGTAGCAATCTGTTGTCGTCAAAAGAGACCCGCAGCGTCTCACGGTCATCGGCATTTGAGAGCATCTTCAGGCCGTCGCCCTTTGCGGTATCATATCCGGCAGCCTGCCGCGCAAGCTGTTTGGGAGAACCTCGTCAATCCGAACTTCGGTGATCTGGCCGATGCGGTGCGCCGGTGCATCAAAATGCACGGGCTGGAGAAAAGGCGAGCGACCGACAAGCTGGCCCACCGTTCGGCCTTCGCCCTCGATCAATACCGGCAAGGTACGCCCAAGCTGCTCTTGGTTAAACGCCTCCTGCTGCGCGCGCAGCAACTGCTGCAGCGATTCCAGTCGGTCGCGGCGCACGTCCTCGGGCAGCTGCTCTTCCGAACCCGCGGCTGGCGTTCCGGGACGCGGACTGTACTTGAAGGAATACGCCTGTGCGTAGCCAATATCCGAAACGAGACGCAGCGTACGGGCGAAATCTGCGTCCGACTCCCCGGGAAAACCCACGATGAAATCCGAAGAAAGCGCCATGTCCGGACGCGCATCGAGCAACTTGTCGACGAGCCGCCGATAGTCATGAGCTGTGTGCCGCCGATTCATCGCTGCCAGAACCCGGTCGGACCCCGATTGTACCGGAAGATGCAAAAGCGGCATCAGTTGCGGCACATCACGATGTGCTTCAATCAGTGCATCGTCCATGTCTCTTGGATGACTGGTGGTATAGCGCAGCCGCCACAGGCCATCGATTTCGGCGAGTTCTCTGATCAGTCGGCCAAGACCCCAGGGTTGTCCATCCGGCCCATCACCATGATAGGCGTTAACGTTCTGACCAAGAAGCGTGATCTCCCGGCTGCCTGTCGCGACGAGCCGGCGCGCCTCGTTGATAACGGCCACGGCCGGACGCGATTGTTCAGCTCCCCGCGTGTAGGGTACGACGCAGAATGTACAGAAGCGATCGCATCCCTCTTGGATGGTGAGGAATGCAGAGACCCCTTGCGCAGCGGACTCCTCCGGCAGGTGATCGAATTTGTCCTCGGCCGGAAAATCGATATCGATTGCCCGTGCCCCGTCTTCCTGCGTCACCTGTTCGACCATTGTCGGCAGGCGGTGATAGGTTTGTGGCCCAAGGACGATATCAACATAAGGAGCTCGCGCCAGGATTTCTTCACCTTCGGCCTGCGCGACACAACCGGCAACAGCTATGAGCATCCTGCCACCATCGGCCTCTTTCTTCTGCATCTGTAATTGCCGCAGACGACCGAGTTCCGAATAGACCTTCTCAGCCGCTTTCTCGCGGATATGGCACGTATTCAGCACCACCATATCCGCCCCCTCCGGCGAACCCGCGGCCTCGAAACCGGCTTCCGACAACGCATCCTCCATCCGCGCGGAATCATACACGTTCATTTGGCAGCCGAATGTCTTGATAAAAAGCTTTTTCGCCACCGTCAGGCGTCCGAATCGCGCACAGTGGGCACTACCCTAAGGGTCATCAATGCAATAAGCGCTCTGCGCCGGTCGTTTGTCCAAAGTTCAAGCCGCACCCTAACACCGCTGTATTGGAGCTTTCAAGCAGTGCTAGGAACGTTCGCAGCGGGTGCAGTCTCACGCTTATGTTCGGTCCGGCCCGAAAGCGCACGAGAGAATCCAGCTGTCACCACACGTTCACAATACTGGGTGAGTTCTTTTCGTGACGCGAACTGGTCCAGCGTCACCGGATCATGAAGCGTAAATTCGACACGAAAACGGCCGAAACCCAGCATGTGCCAAAAATGCGGTGCGAACTCCATGTCGCCGTACCAAGCATAGATCGGCCGCCACAAGCGGCCCATCGGGATACCATCAACCCGGGTATAAGCAAGGGAGATCGGCTGAATCTGGACAGGCTTCCCATTGACCTCGATCTCGGCCGCTGCAAACAAGCTGCTCTTGAAGGGCAGAATGGCATTGCCGTCGCTGCTCGACCCTTCGGGAAACAGAATCAATCGGTCACCCGTGGCGAGGCGATCCGAAAGTTCGCGCATCTGTTGACGAACATAGCGGGGCTTGCGCTCGATAAAGATGGTTCGCTGCAGGGTAGCGAGGAATCCGAATATCGGCCAACCGCGGACATCGGCCCGGGAAATAAAACTCGCATCCACAACGGAGCCAAGCGCGGCGATATCTATATACGAGACATGATTGGAAACGAACAGCGCTGGACCCGAGACCGGTGGGCGGCCGGAAACGATCAAATGCATCCCGATGGCGCGGCAGCACCAGCCGTGCCAATGCACCGGCAGCTGCCGGGCAAAAGGCAGTCTCAACAAGAGCGTCAATCCCTGAATGACGATTATATAAATTGTCAGGCCGATAAGCAGAAATCCGCGAAATACAGCAAGGGCCGTCGATCTCCTCATACGCATACCGCCGCTCCGTCGATCACACGTCGCGCATCGCCCAGGTGATAACGCGCCAACTGTCTCACCCCTTCAAATCCTAATCGGAGTGGGGCGTTTCAAATCTTTGGGTAATCAGCATCCAAATGGTTCAGGCGGGCATCGCCGGTCTAAACAACGCCAATTGGCGTCTACTCACCGCCGCGGCGCGACCGGGTGCCCAGCCCAATTTCCTTCGCCAATTTGCTGCGCTGTTTCGCATAATTCGGCGAGACCATCGGATAGTCTGGAGGTAGTCCCCAGCGCTCACGATATTCTTCCGGCGTCAAATTGTAGGCCGTCTTCAAATGCCGCTTGAGCATCTTCAGTTTTTTGCCGTCTTCGAGGCAAATGATGTAGTCGGGCGTGATAGACTGCTTCGCCGGGACCGCTGGCACGGGACGGTCGGCGCGTAGCTCCTGCTCGGAGCCAACATTCGCGAGGGTCTTATAAACCCGCTCGATCAAATCTGGCAGATCGGTCACCGCGACCGTGTTGTTGGATACATGAGCGGCGACGATTTCCGATGTCAGATTGAGTAGTTCCTCACGATTCCTATCCTCTAGCGACGGTTCGGACATTGTGTGCTTCCTATTTCCCGATGGACCCTCGGCGCTGTCCTCTTTACGTATGGGACAAATGATAAAGCTTCCATGGGACCTGTATTCGTCCTGTGATTCCGATTATTACTTGGAAATCGGCTAATTAACACTCTAACAAATCGATATTCGACTCATCAAGCCGTTTAGTAACAACTATTTACTAGCCACTATTGCTGGTCTGTTAAATCGACCGTCATTAAGTGCGCCGCGACTCGTCGTCGATCCGCGCGGCGGTAGTAATTCGGCCGGCGTCCGGTCACGCGAAATCCGAGTTTCCGGTAAAGCGTGGCCGCGCCGGGATTATCCTCACTTACCTCAAGATGCATGGTCTTAACGCCCGCGTTCCGCGCCTCAGCGAAACCGGCATCCAACAATGCCGTCGCCACTCCCCGCCGTCGTGCACCCGGCAATGCGCC
>CAXGSZ010000232.1:0-4982 GCA_964012455.1 uncultured Alphaproteobacteria bacterium | reverse complement strand
GTTCGGGGCATTGATGGGGTTTTCATCGGTCCTAACGATATGTCGACATCTCTAGGCATTCCGGACGACTATTCGAACAAGAAGTATCTGCGCGTGATTGATGATATCATCAAACGGTGCGAGGCGCGTAAAATTCCGGTTATGGTCCATCAACAGACGATCGAAACATCGACAAAGGCGATCAAGTTCGGTGCCCGTTTCGTTTTGCACTCTAGCGATGGCAGGATGCTGCAACGGATGATCCAGACCGAGATGAATGCATTGCGTAAGGTCGCCGGGGCCGGAACGTCCGCTCAAAAGGACACGGTCGAAACTGTTTAGATGGAATGGACGGGTTGGTGTCGCGCTTATTGCGCGACAAACCCGCCATCGACCGGAACCTCGATGCCGGTGATGTAAGACGCATCGTCGCTCGCCAGGAACAGGTTTGCATGCGCAACTTCTTCGGCGCGGCCTTCACGTCCCATGGGAACGGCATTGATCATCTTGCGGCGCACCTCCGGATCGGCGCTCATCATTGACGTCCGCATGGCCGGCATGAGGCCGGGATGGACCGAGTTGACCCTTATATTGTCGCGCGCGAACTGCACGGATGCGGCCTTGGTTGCAAGACGCACCGCGCCTTTGGCCGCGTTGTAGCCCATGTGGACGAACTTCTGACCCGTCAGTCCGGAGATTGACGAGATATTAACGATCGAACCGCTACCCGCTTCCTTCATTCTTGGGATTACGGCCCTCATGCCCAGAAAGACGCCACGTGCGTTGACGTTCATCTGTTCGTCCCAGGTGTCTGTATTCAGCACGTCCGGATGACTGCCGCTCACGCCGGCATTGTTGATCAGGACATCAATCCGGCCAAATGCGGACAGCGTTTCCGCGACAAGCGTCTCCCAGTCTTCTTCGCTGGTGACGTCGAGCCTTTGGAAGCGCGCGTTTTCGCCGATCTCTACCGCAAGGGCAGTACCTTCCGCTTCCAGTATGTCTGTTAAGACCACCTTGGCACCCTCTGCCGCGAATAGCTTCGCCGTCGCCGCACCCATACCAGATGACGCGCCGGTCACGATGGCTACCTTATTCATCAGACGCATACCCAAATCCCCCCGCATTACGTGCTTGTAACTAAACTAGCGGGCCTGACCACAATTGGCGACCATACGAGAATTGGACGATGGTAAGCGTCCCGCTTTTTCGAGATTCAAAATCATCGGTTAATTTCCTCCTTCAGCCGCCTAGATAAAGAGTCAGAAAAAAGAGATGGGAGATGAAAAAATGAGTAAGATCAATGGCGCGACACTTATGGCGAGAAGTCTCAAACAGCAAGGCATCGACCATCTGTTTGGCGTTGTCGGCTTTCCAGTAGGCCCGGTGGCCGCTGCAGCGCAGGAAGAGGGCATCAATTATATCGGCATGCGTAACGAGCAGGCCGCATCCTACGCCGCGCAAGCTTATGGTTATATGACTGGTCGCCCGGGCGCCTGTATTACTGTGACGGGCCCGGGCGTGGTGCACGGCCTGGCCGGCTTGGCGAACGCGCAGCAGAATTGCTGGCCGATGATTTTAATCGGCGGCGCGTCCGAGACGTATCGCGGCGGCATGGGTGCCTTCCAAGAAGAACGCCAAGTTCACATTGCCACCCCGTTTTGCAAATTTGCGCACGGCATCGAGAGCGTTGAGCGCATCCCATACTATGTTGAGATGGCGACACGGCACGCCATCTATGGTCGCCCGGGCGCCTGCTATTTGGATTTCCCAGACGATATTATCGGCGGAGAATGCGAACTCGACGCCATCTCACAAGTCGACCGCGTTCAGGAGCCGCCTCGCTCAATCGCGCCGTCCGAGAACATCGAAGCGG
The DNA here is from genome assembly GCA_964012455.1 of uncultured Alphaproteobacteria bacterium. GTDB lineage: Bacteria > Pseudomonadota > Alphaproteobacteria > UBA8366 > UBA8366 > UBA6544. Next base: position 3,127 of record CAXGSZ010000232.1, on the reverse strand, counting down.
CACTGGACCTGCTCGAGAAGGCCGAGCGTCCGCTCGCTCTCGTCGGTAAGGGCATGGCTTGGGCACAAGCCGAAGACGAGGTCCGCGCCTTCATCGACCGCACGCAGATCCCCTTCGTGCGATCGCCGATGGGCAAAGGCGTTATGCCGGACGAGCATCCGTTGGCGGCTTCTGCAGCTCGCACGCTAGCGTTGCAGCAGGCCGACGTAATCTTCCTGATGGGTGCACGGTTCAATTGGATTTTCCACTTCGGTCTGCCGCCCCGATTCGCACCGGACCTAAAGGTGATCCAGCTCGACATCGCCCCAGAGGAGATCGGACACAACAAGCCATCCGAAGTAGCGCTTGTCGGCGACGGTAAATCGATCATGGGCCAAATGAACCATGCCCTCGAAGGCCGCCAGTGGTTCTATCCGAAAGACACGCCTTGGCGTGCTGCCCTGGGTGATAAGATCTCGTCGAATGTGGAGACGCTCCAAGCGCAGCTGAACGACGATGCTGCCCCGGCCAACTACTATCGGGCTTTACGCGACATCGCGGCCTGGATGCCGGAGAATGCCATACTGAGCGCCGAGGGTGCGGGTACGATGGATATCGGCCTTACCATGTTGCCGGTCTCCAACGCGCGATCCTGCCTGAACGCAGGTACATACGGTACAATGGGTGTTGGTCTCGGCCATGCGATCGCCGCCTGCGTCGTTCACCCGGACAGGCCGGTTATTCACCTATCGGGTGATTCGGCCATCGGCTTCTCCGGAATGGAGATGGAGACACTGGCGCGATACAACATGCCGGCGAAGATCGTCGTCCTCAACAACGGCGGAATCGGCCCGGGCATGCCGGAAATTCCGGAGAACCCGATGATGAACATGAAGCCGAACGCGCTGATCTATGGCGCGCGTTACGACAAGATGATGGAAGACTTCGGTGGCATGGGCGCCTTCGTCGAGGATCCGAAAGACATTCCGGAGGCATTGGACAAAGCGATGGCGTTCGACGGGCCGGCGCTCGTCAATATCGTTATCTCACAAGGAGCGTCCCGGAAACCACAGCAGTTTGCGTGGCATTCGTAAAGATTGCCGCTCAGTGGACCCTTTGCAGAGAACGGGCATTAGTTGTTTGAGAGAGCGCATATGCCGTTCAAAACATTGGTTCTCTTTCCCAAGACACGAAGACTGGCGCGTGGGAGAATAAGCGCTCTCGCGCGCCGGTTCTTTTCTGGGCTTATGCAGAGGCCATAAAAAGCGGGGTGTCCTCGTCATAAGCGAGGGCATCAAAGTCATCCGCGGGGACAACAAGGCCACGACCTCTGAGAAACTCCACCAGTGGCCGCAGGTCGGATTCCAACGGGATACTATCAAGGGTCTCTACGCAGACTTCTTTGCGGGTCGGGAAGACATATGCGGTTGTCGCAGGAGGGAATAATTTTCCAAGACCTTCTAGCATTCCGCCATCGAGGCCGTCGTAGTATTTCTCCCGGACAATTTCACGGAACCCGGTTGCATCGGTGACGATAGCGACGGGCTCCTTGGAATGCATCGCCAGATACTGACGGACACGGAAATAGCGGAAAAACTCCGAGATCAAAACATAGCAGCCCAGCTTGGATAGTTGATCGATCCGCGAAAGAAAGTCGGAGGTGTCGATTTCGCCTTCGTTCACCAGTTCCGACATTGTAATTTCGGCCAGCGCTATCACCGACCCCGGCTGGACGTCAGACTGGGTAACGAAACTATTCTTTGCATGGTTCAGTCGCGCCATGTCGACCTTGCGGACTGGGTTGAAGCGGCCCCGGATCCCGAGGACACATTTCTTGTATAGCGCTTCAGAAGGAATGACGACCTTGCAGTCCGGCCCAAATAGGATGGCTGGCGTCAGGCTGGCCTTGACGAGTTCCAGCGCCATCAGGCGATTGTCGACGGCACCAAACTTCGGTCCGCTGAATTCGACGAAATCAATTTCAACCCGCCCCCATTTGAGGTTGTCGAGCAGACTGCGCATCAGGCGCTCCGGTTCATCGGCGTAGTAAAAGGCGCCGTAGATCAAGTTTACGCCGAGAATTCCGAGCGCGTCTTGCTGCTCTACGTTTGTATCGTCGAGCATGCGGACATGGAAGAGGATGTTATCCGGCGGCATTTCCGGTGCGGACTGCAATCGAACGCCCATCCAGCCGTGGCAGTCCTCGCGTTTTTCGTAGCTCTGTGCCGCCACTGTGTTTGCGAAAGAGAAGAAGGTCGACCTATCGGGCCGGCGTTTCTTTATTCGGCTGATAACCAGATCGTATTCCTGGGCGAGCATTTGCTCGAGGCGCGAACGGGTAACGTACCGGCGATCGGAGGACGTACCGTAAATCGCATCGCTGAAGTTCATGTCGTAGGCCGACATCGTCTTGGCGACCGTGCCCGCCGCGGCACCGGCCTGAAAGAACCAGCGCGCGACTTCCTGGCCGGCGCCGATTTCGATGATTGTGCCGTATTTTAGCTGATCGAGATTGAGTGCTAGCGCCTTCTCGATGGTATTTGGAATGTCGTTTGCCATTGCCGGATTTCAGGCTTGTACTAATATCTCAGGTTTAACGCAGCGGCCTGGCCTTTGTCCACAGGTGCACTCGTCTTGTCACCGGCAACCACAAGCGTAGCTTCCATAGCGAGTGAGCAGGAGACAAGAGATGCCGGTGACACGCCTCGAAATTTTAGAGAGATCGCCATTCGCTTCAGGCACCTCTTTTGGTGATGCCGGCACCTACGAGCGGATCGACGCGATCGCTCATTACGAAGTCGACCCCGGGAATGCCGCAAACGACGGTGTATGTGATCTTTCCCTCGCGGCGCGGAACGGGGAGGGGCGGATCGCCTTTAGCGGTGACCTGACGATAATCAAGCCGGTCGAGATGTCGATGGGGAACCGTGCGTTGCTCATGCAGATCCCAAACCGTGGGAATCGTTCAGTTGCCCGTTTCAATTTGACGCCAGTGGCTGCAGTCACAACAGCCGAAGTTGAGCCGGGTGACGGGTTCCTGTTCCGTCAAGGTTGGACCGTCGCGTGGGCTGGATGGCAATGGGATGTGCCTCGTACGCCAGATCGTGCGCGTATCGGGCTAACGGCGCCGGACGTACCACTGAACGCG
>CAXGSZ010000231.1:0-4983 GCA_964012455.1 uncultured Alphaproteobacteria bacterium | reverse complement strand
AAAAAACAGGACGAGCCTGTCGAGGAAGGCGGCGCGAATCTCGTTCCACGCCGCCTCGCCGGCCGCCTTCAAATCGACACCTCGAATCTCGGCACCAAGCGCACCCGAGACCGGGCGTACGTCGGTATGCCGATAGGTCTCCACCGCTCAATCCTCGTCGAAGACTTCCACGGCAATCCGCCCGGCATTCACCGCTGTCGGCCAACCCGCATAGAAGGCGAGATGCGTAATCATACCTCGGATTTCATCCTTGGTGACGCCGTTGTCGAGGGCACGCTTCATGTGACCGCGCAGCTCGTCCGTGCGATAGAGCGCGGTCAGCACGGAGATCGTCACAAGACTGCGATCGCGTTTCGAAAGTTCCGGTTGTTCCCAGACGTCGCCGAACAGCACCTCATCGCGGAGCTTTCCCAGTTGAGGCACCATTTCGTAGGGCGTCTTCTTTGCCATGATCTTGTATCCTTTCCGGTTCAGATTGCCTGAAAAGCTATATAGAGCGCGCCAACACGTTGCCGCCCCACACCACCACGCCAATTGAGTCGACAAACAGACGGGAGGTCGGGTTATGGCCGACAAACGCATTCTCACCACACACGCGGGCAGTCTGCCGCGTCCGGCACGCCTCGTCGAGCTTTACGCAGCACGGGCAAAAGGAGAGAAAATCGATGAAGCGGAGCTTGTCCGCGAAGGCGAAGCTGCAACCCGGTGGGTCGTGGAGAAGCAGCGCGAGGCCGGCATCGATATTCCCAGTGACGGCGAGCAACTGCGGGAAGCATTCTTTCTCTACGTCCAGCGGCGCATGACCGGGTTCTCGGGGAAATGGAAACGCCCCCATGGCGGCGAACTGAATGCTTATCCCGAGTATGCAGAACGACGGCGCCAGCAAATCGCGGTGGATACCGCAGTCAGCAATTTCACCCCGCCGATGGCGACGGGAGCGGTTACGTACGCGGATACCGACGCGAACGAAGTGGAACTTTCGACCTTCGCCGCCGCCTTGAATGCGGTGGACGGCAGATTTACGGATGCGTTCATGACGGCCCCGTCGCCCGGAATCGTCGCGGCCGCCATGAAGAACGCGCACTATCCGGATGATGACGCATACCTCGATGCGCTCGCGGAGGCCCTGCGTGTCGAATACGAAGCCGCACATCGACACGGATACCTGCTCCAGATCGACGCCCCGGACCTGGCCCTGGAACGGCACCTGTCATACGCCGACAGACCCATTGGGGATTTTGTCGCCTTCGTCGAACGCGTCATCGCGCGGATCAATGACGCCATTCGGAATGTGCCGCGTGACCGCGTCCGCCTTCACGTATGCTGGGGCAACTACGAATCACCGCACGATAGGGACGTCGCCTTGAAGGATATTCTGCCCGCAATTCTCCAAGCGGATGTCGGCGCTTTCCTGCTGCCTTTTGCGAACCCGCGCCATCAGCATGAAATTAAGCTGTTCCGGGAAGCACCGCTTCGTCCAGACCAGGCGCTCATCGTCGGCGTGATCGACACCCTGACCAATTTCGTCGAACATCCCGAAGTCGTCGCGGAACGCCTGGAACGAGCCGCGGAAATGGTTGGCGACCCCGCTCGCATCCAGGCCGGCACGGATTGCGGGTTCGATACTTCGGCCGGGATGGGCCGTGTCACGGCGGACATCGTCTGGTCGAAGCTGCGGTCGATGAAGGAAGGCGCAGAAATCGCCAATGCCAGGCTGTTCTAGCGAGCCCAATGCTCAATGGAAGATCGAAAATATCAAGATCAATTCGACCTAAGCGCCGCCGTTACTAAACGGCAACAGGATCCGCTCAATTTCAACGAAAGCCTTCTCATAGGTCATCAGAGGCTTGACCCTACGATAGACCGGCGCTTGGCTTTCAGCGGTCGCGATCAAATCGAGTTCTGTCCGAGCTCCCGGGAAGTGGGGAAAAACGTCATCCATCCACCACCCAGTCAGATTGGCGCCGTGATGGTCGACAAGATCGTCACCAAGGAGTCGAAATCGGAATCGCCAGGGATTGCGTTCTACGTCCAAAATTGAAATTCCGGATCAGTGTCTCGGAAACTGGATCGGGTTGATCTCATGTCGATTCTGCAGAACGGAGGCATGATTCAATGATCGCCAATACGCGACAATCTCGTCAATCACTGGATCAATGTCCGTTGGCCACCCGCCCGCGACCTTCATGCGCTGTTTTGCCGTTTTTTTGTTCTTTAGCCGAGCCGCTACGAACGCACGCAGAGAATTCTACTTTCCCTATGAAACATATACTTAACAAATTCATTCGAAAGCCGTCGCGTCGCGCCAAAATAAAATTTGGCGGATAAAATTGCCAATATCGGGAACACCGCATGGCCGAACTGAAAGTAGAGAACCACGGTAAACACATCGCGGTCATAACACTCGTCAACGAAGCCCGGCGGAATGCCATGACGCGGCAGATGCTGATGGAGCTCGCGGACTTATGGGACGACTTGGCGGTTTCAGCGCATCGTTGCGTGGTCATAACCGGTGCCGGGGATCGCGGGTTCTGTTCCGGCGCCGATGTGAGCGGGGACCTCAGCGCTGCCCCGGAACTCGCTGCGCGCATCAACAAGGCCTTACTCAAGACCCATGTCTTCCCAAAGCCCATCGTGGCCGCCGTGAACGGAGACTGCGTCGCAGGCGGGGTAGAGTTGATGCTGGCATCGGATATCCGCTTTGCGGCGCCGCATGCCCGTTTCGGCCTGCCGGAAGTACGTCTTTCCATCTATCCATTCGGTGGCGCGACAGTGAAACTGGTTCACCAGATCGGCTACGTACACGCGATGAAACTGCTGCTGGGCGCTGAACTAATCGATGCCGAAGCCGCACTCGGCATCGACCTGATAAACGAAATTGTTCCGGCGGACCGCTTGATAGAAACAACGCTGGCGATGGCGGAGACGATCGCCGCGAACAGTCCCTCCGCGGTACAGGCCGTAAAGCGGAAGATCAGTACCGAGATCGCGGAGCATGCGCTTACTCAAGAAGAATTGGATCATAAACTGGGGGACGCGGTGCGTGAAAGCCCGCATTTCAAGGAAGGTGTCACCGCGTTCCTGGAAAAGCGAAAACCGGTCTACGACTGAACCCTATGCAAAAAACTCGGCGAGGCGGTTGCGTTGCAGCTTTCCCGTCGTTGTTAACGGCAACTCATCCGCCGAGACAAAGCGATATCGCCGCGGCACCTTGTATCCGGCGAGGACCTCGCGGCCAAAGGTGATAAGCTCTTCGGATAGCGGCGCTGTCTCGACCGGCACGATGACCGCCGCCAAAGCTTCATCGAGACGATCGTCCGGAATGCCGGTCACATAGATTTGCTCGATTTCCGGATGCAACGCATATACCGCCTCAATCTCCGCCGGCGCCACGTTGATCCCGCCAGTTTTGACCATTTCCTTCAAGCGTCCACGGTAGGTCAGGAACCCATCTTGATCCATCGTTCCCAAATCTCCCGTGCGGAGAAATCCGTCGGCATCGAGAGATTCAGAGGTTTTCTCCGGTTCGTTTAAATAACCTTTGGTCAGATGCCCACGCACCCGCACCTCTCCCATCTCACCCGACGGCAAAACGCTTTCCGTTTCGCTATCGACGATTCTGATCTCAACCCCGTCGAGCGCCGGCCCAGACGAGTTCAGTCGACGCTCAAGCGGTTCCCGACAATCGATCACACAGGAATTACCATAGGCCTCGGTCAGGCCGTACACATTGCAAATTTCGTGGACGCCAAGGTCGATAACGGTTTGAACTTGATCGGGCGTCCCGATCGTCGCACCGGTCCTAAGGGACGAAAGGTCGCGCGAGGATCTATCCGCATGTTCCCACATGGGGCGGGCCAAGGCTGGCGTCCCATAATAGACGGTGCACCGCTCCTGCTCGATCAAGCGTAAGGCCTCCCCCGGTTCGAAATGGTGCTGTAGGACAATAGAGCCGCCATGCGTCAACACAGTGAAGAGCGCGTTCACACACGCATAGGACCAGAACAGGGAAACCCCAAGCCACAATCTGTCGTCCGCGGTCAAATGCTGGCGTTCGCCAATTGACCACATATTGTCGATCAAACCTGAATGATGCAGCGGCACCCCCTTAGGAAGCGCCGTGGAGCCGGACGTATACAGAATGCACGCGGTATCGTCGGGCCCGACCGAAGCCTGCGCTTCGGCGAGCACAGCCTCGGAGATCACCTCACCATGATTGGGCAACTCAGTAAACTGCATCGCGCCGGGCGGTGTGGCGTCCACTGGCAGGTATTTCGGCAAGGGATCCAGCCCATGATCGCGCGCCGCCTCCGCCAAAAGTTCGATGAACTCCCGATCGCGGAATTGCGGCTCAAAAATCAGCAAAGCGACTTCAGAATGTTTCAACTGGTAGGCAAGCTCACGCGCCGTGGCCATCGTGTTCAGCGCCACCACCTCGGCTCCGATTGCCATCGCCGCGAAATAACCGGTCAACCACTCTGTCCTATTTCCCATCAGGATCGCAACGCGCCCGCCCTTGCGCACGCCCATCGCGAGGAAACCCTTTGCGCATGCGCGGACCCCTTCACGGAACTCGCGATACGTAAGGCGCGTTTCACCATCAATCAGAAAGATGCGGTCCGCCTCACGAGCCGCGATTTCGTCCAGCAAGTCCGGCGCCGTCCTACTTTGCGGTTTTCCCATTATCGGGCCGTATAGCCACCATCAAGGACTAGTTCCGATCCGGTCGAGAAACTCGAATCGTCCGAGACCAGAAACAGCACACCTTTGGCGATCTCTTCCGGTTTTCCGAGACGCAGCATCGGCGTCTTGCCCGCGAAACGTTCGCGAAGCCCTTCCACACCGAAGGTATCCGCCATCGCGCCGAACATGCCACCGTCGATATACCCAGGGTGCACAGAGTTGATGCGTATCGGATAGCCCAGATTGGCGCACTCGACCGCCGCAGATTTCGTGAAGAGCCGAACGCCGCCCTTGGATGCG
>CAXGSZ010000230.1:0-4994 GCA_964012455.1 uncultured Alphaproteobacteria bacterium | reverse complement strand
ATACTGTATCGACTCCCTTTCGCGGGCCGCGGCAATGCGCGTGGTGGCGGCGGTGATGCGCCGGACGCGCTGGCCATCGGCCGGATGACAGCAGAGGAGACAGGGGATGACCGCACGGTACTTGTACTTGAGACCAGCGGCGATTTGAGCCGGACGGGATTGGCAGAAATTCTGAATTCTTCCGACCTACGGCCAACACTGCTGGCGCCGAATTCCGCCGGTGCCCGGCTCTGTTACGCAGAGGTCGAGGGTTTCGTCGATCAAGATGGGGATATGCGGTTGAAATTATTGGAAGGCCGCGATTCGATCGAGCGTGTCACGATTATTGGAAACTACGCAACGCCAATGGGCGATCTCGCCACCACCGGAGATTAAATTATGGCCAGGCCGACAGCGAAGCCAGGGATCATGGATATTCAGCCCTATGTCGGCGGGCTGCATACGGCCGAGAATGTCGACAAGGTCGTGGTGCTCGCGTCCAATGAAGGCCCGCTCGGGGCGAGCCCGCGCGCCGTCGAAGCTTACGAGTGCCTGTCCGGGAAACTTCATCTGTATCCTGACGGCGGTGCCGACGAATTACGCGCCGCGATCGGCGAACGGTTCGGGCTTGATCCGGCCCGCATCGTGTGCGGCGCGGGTTCGGATGAGGCTATATCGCTTTTGATCTCCGCCTATGCGGGTATCGGAGATGAAGTGCTTTACAGCGAGCACGGGTTTCTGATGTATCCCATCAACGCCAGGGCCGTTGGCGCTACACCGGTCGCGGCGCCCGAGAGCGATCTGACGGCGAACGTGGATAATTTGCTGGCTTGCGTTACGGATCGTACCCGCATGGTGTTCCTTGCAAATCCTAATAACCCGACAGGCAGCTACGTGCCGGCAGACGAATTGCGTCGGCTCCATGCCGGATTGCCGTCCGAAACGCTGCTTGTGATCGACGCCGCCTATGCAGAATACGTCAGCCGTAACGATTACATTTCCGGCGCGGAACTAGTGGAAGCGTTCGAAAACGTCGTAATGACGCGTACCTATTCGAAGGCCTTCGGCCTCGCGGCGCTGCGCCTAGGATGGGTCTATTGCCCGCTGGGAATTGCTGACGTTCTAAATCGGGTGCGCAATCCGTTCAACGTTACCGCAGCGGCGCAGGTTGCCGGGGTCGCGGCGATCGGCGACCTGTCGCATACCGACGCTGTTGTTGCGCACAATGATGAGTGGCTTCCCCGGTTCACCGACGAACTGAAGGGGTTGGGACTGGGGGTACCGCCGTCGCTCGGTAACTTCGTGCTGGTTCGATTTGGAACGGCGGAGCGCGCGCGATCCGCATACGACCACTTAATTAAGCGCGGTATCATTACCCGGATGATGGGCGGATACGGATTGCCGGATAGTCTGCGGATTACCGTCGGGCTCGAGTCCGAACTGAAGTTGGTACTCGATGGTCTGTCGGAGCACGAGAAAGCGACATGAGCGTTGACGAACCTCTATTCGAACGTATGGCCCTTATTGGCCTCGGCCTGCTGGGCTCATCACTCGCAAGGGTGGCCAAGCGCGAGAGTCTTGTCCGGCATGTCGCAGGGTCGACGCGGAGCCGCGAGACGCTCGAGCGCGCATTCGAACTGGGGTTCCTAGACAGTATTCATGAAACGCCACAGGAGGCAGTGGCGGGCGCCGACTTTGTGGTCCTGTGTTCCCCGGTCGGCACCTACGGCGACCTCGCAGCGGCAATTGCACCGGCACTTAGGCGCGGTGCGATCGTGACCGATGTAGGTTCGGTGAAACAGGCCGTTGTGCGCGATGTCGGACCGCATATTCCCGAAGGCGTTCATCTCGTTCCCGGCCATCCCGTCGCTGGGACGGAACAGTCCGGTCCCGATGCGGGTTTCGCCGAACTGTTTGAGAACCGTTACTGCATCCTAACCCCGCCGCCCGGAACGGATCCGCAGTCCGTCGAGCGGGTTGCGGAATTCTGGCGACGCGCCGGTAGCATGATCGAGGTCATGGATCCGCATCATCACGATCGCGTCCTGGCGATTACCTCGCACCTGCCGCACCTAATTGCTTTTACCATTGTCGGTACGGCGAGCGATCTGGAGAGCCAGCTCCTACGTGAAGCGGCGGAAGATTCAGATATGGTCCGGACGCGCGAGGTCATTCGCTATTCCGCGGGCGGATTCCGGGACTTCACCCGTATCGCTGCTTCGCCGCCGGAGATGTGGCGGGACATTTTCCTCAATAACCGGGAAACGGTGCTTGAGATGCTGGGCCGGTTTACCGAGGACCTGACGGCATTGCAGCGCGCTATTCGCTGGGGCGAGGGGGATAAGCTTTACGAATGGTTCGACCGGACGCGGACCATCCGCCAAGGTGTCGTCGACATGCGTCAGGCCGGCAGCTTCAATCCTGTCGAACAGGAGGACGATTCGGCGGATTGAGTAGAACCGGCAATTCCGCGAGTTTGATCGGTCCGAGATAGAGCCCACCGTCTTGCGCGTTGACCGGAACGGTAAGGACGCGACGGCCATCGGTCTCGGAAGTTTTTGCCAACATGTTCAACGTCACGCGCGAAGCTGGCAGAATATCCCGGCGTATAAGCCGCGCCTCGGCCAGTGCTTCCAGCGCTTCTTCGTAACCGCGAATATCGGCGGTCAACGCACCAAGTGGCCGCAGTTCTGGATCGAGTGCGACGGTGCCGTTGGCGCGCAGATCGAGCCCCCCCCAGATCAAATTCAACCAATGAACTTCAACCGTACCACCGCTTTGGCGCCAGCTCGGAATTGCTTCTATCAGTGTATCGCCGTCAAGCGGGCCGAGAAATTCGGCCTTTACGCGAATATTTGCGATCGTGTCACCGAGAATGGGGGCGTTCACCACCGCCGTTTTGATGTGCTCGGCGACTAGACTGATTTCCAATGCCGGCTCCGTATGCGCGATCGGCGGCTTCTCCGGACGCCTGATATCGGCGAGGATGCGACCGCTTTCCATGAGTTGGCCTTGCTCGGCTTCTGTAAGTCGCACTTCCTTCAAGACGATCGATAGGGCGGCGAGCGCCCCGGAGTCACCGATGACGGCGACCCCCTCGAAACCATTCGTGTTCGCCGTGAAGTTAGCTGCGTTCTGAGACGGCTTAAATTGAACCTGTTGAGGGCCCAGAGCATTCAATCGAAACCGCCGAAAGTCCCAAGGCTGAAACTCCAACTGCAATTTTTCACTTCGCCAGGAAAAACCCATCTCCGCATTGGCGGCCTCGGGGGCGGGCAGCGTGAGGCGGACCACAAAGGGAAAGCCCGATCTCTCCACGGGGCGGTGATTGACGGTGAAGCCACTTGGGCGCTGTTCCTCGATCCATTTCTGCAGCAAGGCTTCGCTCAGCGACGCCGTGTAGAACCAGTAGGCGGGGTAACCGATGGCGACGGTGACGAGCACTAGGACAGGGCCGATTAAGGTATGTTTCGAAAACATAGACACTCCTTATGTCAATACTTATAAGGCAGGGGACGGGGCGTAAAGCGACCCTAGAGGTGCGGGGCGGTCGAGAGTTGGAAGATGGCGGACGGTGGCATCGGAACGAAGGGATCGCGCCTGTCGACCTGGCGCACAAAAGACCAGCGTGAGGCAGCAAAGCACCGCTGGCTCGGAACGTTGGCGGCGGAGCAACCCGCCTGGGTTTTCGCCTATGGGTCCTTGATGTGGAACCCGGGATTTGAATACAAATCGGTCCTGCCGGCAACCATTTACGGCTATCACCGAAGGTTTTGCATTTTCTCGCATTTCTACCGCGGTACTCCGGAGGCGCCCGGCTTGGTTTTCGGACTTGATCGCGGCGGATCGTGTCGGGGCCGCGTATTCCAGATCGCGCCGTCGCAGGTCAGCGTCGTTCTTGGGGCGATTTGGGACCGCGAAATGATCTATCGCGGTTATGTGCCCCGAAAACTATTCGCGCAAACTGATAATTGGCGATTGACCTGCCATACCTTTGTTGCCAATCCGCGTCACGAGCAATATGCGGGGCGGATGGATATCGCGCGCACCGCCCGCGTGATCGCGCGCGCGCGCGGAAAAGCCGGATCCAATGCGGACTATCTAACTAATACTCTGGATCATTTGGAAGAACTTGGGTTGCGGGACGGGAACCTAACGCGCTTGCAGGCAGCCGTTCGGTCATTGGGCGGTAGTTGAAAATGTTGAGTGAGCGCTTAGCCGGTGCTTTTGCCATTAACCTAGAGCATGGAGAGACAAGACGGAGGCGATGGAATACGCCGGCTATGTGCCGCGGCGGCTCGGAGAATCGGCGTTATGACCGGGATTTGAGTAGGGCACGGCCTTCAACTTCGAGTCGGGCAGTGGCCGTCTCAATTGCCGCTTCGAGCTCGGCCGCGAATACGCGTCTCGGCTGGCCTGGTTCGATCGCCGGCAAAAATTCGACACTGATTTTGCCGGACCGCTTGACGAAAGTGCGTCGCGGCCAGAAGACGCCGGAGTTTAGTGCCGCGGGCACGACCGGTGCTTCGCACTGTGAATAGAGTGCGGATACACCGGGGAGATAGGGTGCTGTCGCACCGGGCGGAGTTCGTGTTCCCTGCGGGAATATGACGATCGACCGACCGCCCGAAAGACGTTGCTTACAGGTGGAGATTAGATACTTGATAGTACTGGCGCCGCCCTCGCGGTCGATTCCGATCATGCCAACACGCCACAGGAACCAGCCGAAGAATGGAAACCAGAGTAGCTCCCGCTTCACAACATAAGCACAATCCAGGATGATGATATTGTAGATCAACGTATCCCAAGCGGATTGGTGTTTTGAAGCGACGATAAAAGGCCTGTCCTTGGGCAGGTGCTCAAGCCCGCGAATCTCGTATTCAATGGCCATCACCTTCCGGATCACCCAGATGCAGCTGCGGCACCAGGAAAGGCAACATCGCCAGAAGAAGCGGCGCGTCCCCAGCATCATTGGCAGATAGAACGGGCAGAGACAGGCCGACCAGAGATAAAAG
>CAXGSZ010000229.1:0-5011 GCA_964012455.1 uncultured Alphaproteobacteria bacterium | reverse complement strand
CTTTGATATCCGACAACGCTACGACCCAATCGGAACGTTGATCAGGTCGAGCGGGTATATCGGACGGCGGACGTTCTCGAAGGTGAGCTGATCGTAATCCGAGGTGCAGACACCCGTGCCCGCGCAAGCTACCTAGCCGTACCCGGCCCATTTAATAAGTATCAGACCATAGTTCCGGGTTCGTGCGCCGCACGCCCCGGAATGACGGTGAGTTTTACGGTCATTGTGTTCGGTGAACGAGCCTGTCCCCACCGGGAAAAGCCAGTTTAAGAATAGAGCTGACGTGCACACATTCGCTTGTCCGGTCTTACCAGTTCCGCTAAATCGTCGGTAGCAAAACGAAATTGGGAGGGTGCCCGATGGCACCGGATGCTTCGCATGGACCCGCACGGGACGCGGCCTTCGACCGGATAAAGGATGTCGTCAGAGACAAAGGCTGGAGCGATGATCCAGAAACGGTCACGCCCTACGTCAACGCCTTTCGCGGCGACTGGGAGGGAAAAGCGGCGCTACTAGTCCGACCGGCGTCAACGGACGAAGTTTCAAAGGTCATGGCAATCTGCGCGGAGGTGCTCATCCCCGTGGTACCGCAAGGCGGCAACACAGGATTGACCGGCGCCAGTGTCCCCGACGCAAGCGGCGAGCAGATCGTGCTCTCACTCGACCGCATGTCGACGATCCGGAACATCGACCCATTGAATTATACGATCACCGTCGACGCCGGCTGCATTCTCACAAATATTCAAAACGCGGCAGCCGAATCGGATCGCCTTTTCCCGCTTTCGCTTGGCGCACAAGGCTCCTGTCAGATCGGCGGCAACCTTTCGACAAATGCCGGGGGCGTCAACGTCCTACGCTATGGGAACGCCCGGGACCTCGTACTCGGCCTTGAGGTCGTACTCCCGGATGGACGGATCTGGGATGGCTTGCGGCGGCTCCGCAAGGACAATACTGGCTACGATCTGAAGCAGCTTTTCGTCGGCTGCGAAGGCACGCTAGGGATCATTACGGGCGCTGTCCTGAAACTCTTTCCCAAGCCAAAGGAAGTATGCACCTGCGTCGCCGCGATCCGCGACACGACGTCGATGATCGAGCTTCTTGCGCGTTGCCGGGAATCGAGCGGCGATTCCGTAACTAGCTTCGAATACCTGCCGCGTCTCCTAATCGACATCGACCTACGGCACCTCGAGGGAATTGTCGATCCGTTGCAACAGGTCTACGAACATTATGCGCTGATCGAATTCTCAGGTGCCAATACAGAGAGTGGAATGGCCGAGGCCATGGAAAACATGCTGGAAGTGGCATTCGAAGATGGAATCGTTCTCGACGCCACCATTGCGCAATCAGAATCGCACCGCAACGACTTCTGGCGTATTCGTGAGGAGATCGTCGAAGCAAGCAAGTACGAAGGACCGCGCACGACGCATGACGTTTCCGTGCCGGTGAGCGAAGTCCCTGCGTTTCTCGATATGACGAGGAAGAAGCTGCAGGAATTGCTGCCGGGTCTTCGTCTCAACGGGTTCGGACATGTCGGCGACGGCAACGTCCATTATGGGGTCTATGCCCCGGATGGCATGGTTGAGGAAGACTTCGCTGTGCATACCGACCGGATACACGAGATCGTCTACGAAACAGTTGCTGAGTTTGACGGTTCATTCAGCGCAGAGCACGGCATTGGCCTGCAGAAGAAATCCTTTATGCCGGTATACCGTTCGGAAGTGGAACTCGGACTGATGCGTAAATTGAAGGCATCACTCGATCCCAACAATCTGATGAATCCCGGCAAGGTGCTTTGATACATTCCGACGTCGTTCCGGCTTACGCCGGAAACGTCAAGGAGATGCGACGATGATCCCCTATTCGCCACCCCAAGATGACATGCGGTTCCTGCTCATTGATTTGGAGATGCTGCCGCGCGTGGCAGCCCTTCCCGGCTTCGAGGACGCCGATGCCGAATTGGTCGAAGCGCTTCTGACAGAAGCTGGCAAACTGTCTTCGGAAGTTTTAGCCCCGCTCAACAAATCGGGCGACGAGCAAGGCGCCCGGTTCGAGAATGGTGTTGTCCGCACGGCGGATGGGTTTGCCGACGCCTACCGTTCATTTGTCGAGGGCGGCTGGAACGGCCTGACATGCAATGCGGAATATGGCGGTCAGGAAATGCCAGCGCTTGTCGGCACCGCGGTGATGGAAATGTTTACCTCGGCGAATATGGCATGGTCACTTTGCCCGTTGCTCACGGTCGGCGCTATCGAATCACTGGAAATGTATGGTTCAGAAGCGCTCAAAAAGACCTATCTGACGCAGCTCGTCTCGGGTGAGTGGCCCGGCACGATGAACCTGACTGAGCCACATGCCGGTAGCGATCTTGCGGAACTGCGTTGCCGCGCGGTGCCAGAAAACGGACACTATCGTCTCAAGGGCCAGAAGATATTTATTTCATACGGCGAGCACGACATGGCCGACAACATCATACATATGGTGCTCGCCCGCCTGCCCGACGCGCCGGCCGGAACCAAGGGAATATCCCTCTTTCTAGTACCAAAAGTGCTGGTCAACGAAGACGGCTCGCTTGGCCAGCGCAATGACTTACGCTGCGCCTCCGTTGAACACAAACTCGGCATTCATGCCAGTCCGACCTGCGTCATGTCCTACGGCGACAATGACGGCGCTATCGGCTACCTCGTCGGCGAGGAGAACGAAGGCCTCAAAGCCATGTTTACAATGATGAATATGGCCCGGTTCAATGTTGGTCTGCAGGGCGTGGCGCTGGCGGAACGCGCTTACCAACAAGCCCGTGATTTCGCCAAAGAACGGGTACAGGGCCGAGCCGACGGTGGAGGACCTGAGAAGGTCGCGATCATCAATCATCCGGATGTCCGACGCATGCTGCTCGACATCAAGTCACGCACAGAGGCGATGCGCGCGCTTGCCTATGACACGGCGGTGCAATTCGACATTTCCAAACGACATCCCGATAAGGCGGCCCGCAAGAAGGCCCGCAGCCGATTGGATCTTCTGACGCCGATCGTCAAGGCATGGTCGACGGATGTAGGTGTCGAACTCACCTCGTTGGCAGTTCAGATTCACGGCGGCATGGGGTTCGTCGAAGAAACCGGTGTCGCCCAGCATTACCGAGATTCACGGATCGCGCCAATTTACGAAGGTACGAATGGAATACAGGCACGCGATCTGCTCGGACGTAAGGTCTTGCGGGACCGCGGTGAGACGGCCAAAGAGTATATGGCGGAAATCCGCGGCATTGCCGCAGACGTAGCAAATCTGCCTGCGCCCACGGATTCTATCGGACGCGCTCTCACGGCCGGCGTCGATGCACTGTCACGCACGACCGAATGGCTTATCGAAAATGGCACGGAAGTACCTGGGCGCGCTTTCGCGGGCGCCACTGTCTATCTCGAGCTATTCGGGATTGTCGCCGGAGGCGCTCTGATGGCCCGGTCTGCGATCACCGCCGCCCGGTCACTTTCAGGTAATCCGGAGAACGCAACCTTCTATGAGGCGAAACTCGCAACCGCGCGATATTACGCGCTCCACATACTTCCCAAAGCAAAGAGCCTTGCGACTTCTGTCTCGGAAGGCGCAGACGTAATTCTGGATCTGCCGGAAGACGCGTTCTAGGTGTCCTAATAAAACTCTGCCGATTTCGGATAAGCCGTGCCGATCACATCATTTGCACGATCCGTATTGTCATTATATGTGATAACGTGACTACATTTCGCGCCTTCGCATTGTCGTTGTCCGGTCGTCGCCTTCAGATACTGCTCGGTAATACGCGCAATTTCCAAAATTATCAGGTAACAGAACGTGCCCGCTTGTCCTTTTAGGTCATGCAGGATCACCCGAAACCGCAAGGGTATCCCCCCGTCGAACGTATCTATGCGCTCCTGTAAAAGCGATGACATTTCATCAACCTTTGTAGGGGGCTCAAGCGCAAACTCGCAATTTGGGGCCGCGTATTTCTCGTCCAAGCTCCCCAGTACTAAAAATTGCGGACATTATTCGGCCGGACTGATGGGAATATGGCTCGATCGTTGAAATTCAAACGTCGATGGAAACCACCTGTGCTTCGGGTTCTCCCTCCAGCAAGGAGAGCATTTTGGCCACGCTGCACCCCAGAACAGGATGCTGAAAGTTGGGGGCAATGTCGGCAAGCGGCCTCAATACGAATTCACGCTCCGCCATCAGAGGGTGCGGAATCGATAATCCACTCTCATTAACCACATCGCTTCCATAGAACAGAATATCGAGGTCTATCGCCCGCGGCCCGTATCGCTCCTCGTTGGGTACGCGACCGATATCAATCTCGAATTTTTTCAGTTGTCCGAGCAAATGCAACGGCTCCAGCGGCGTATCTCCACCAACTGCCATATTGAGAAATGGCGGTTGGTCGAGGACGTACTTGGGAGCCGTCTCGTAGGTTGCGGAGAGACGTTCCAGCAACATAACACCGTCGAGGTACTCCAAGGCCTGCCGGAGGTTTTCGACCCGGTCGCCGACGTTACTGCCGATACCAATATAGGCGACCGTCATAACGCATCCTCGGGTGCTTCCCGGATCGCATCCGCCATCTGAACCGCACGCGCGGCCTCCGCCACATCATGGACACGCACAATATCCGCGCCTTTCAGCACACCGGCGACTATACACGCCAATGTGCCCTCAAGGCGTTCCTCTACCGGCATATCCAGCACGCGGCCGATAAAGGACTTACGGCTCGGTCCGATCAACGTGGGAAACCCGGTCTCACGCTTCAGGCGGTCAAGATGGTTTATCAATGCAAGGTTTTGCATCACAGACTTGCCAAATCCAATTCCCGGATCGACGGCAATACGCTCACCAATGATCCCAGCATCAGACGCGCGCGCGCACCCGTCGCGCAATTCAGCGGCGACTTCTTCAATGACATCCCCATAATTTGCGCCCTCGTATTCGGCGCCAATCCGCCGATCACGGCGTACTGCGCAACTGCGGCTACGGTTATGCATCAAGACGA
>CAXGSZ010000228.1:0-5024 GCA_964012455.1 uncultured Alphaproteobacteria bacterium | reverse complement strand
GGCCACCGTCTGAGAGATCGTGGCAGGCGGTGATTCGACCGCCGCGAATGTGCTGCCGCACGAAAGAGCCGTGCAGGCGCTCAACCTCGAAATTTACAGGTGGCGGCGCGCCTGCTTCGCCGCGACAAAGTTCACGGAGATAGATCGATGCGCCAAGCCAGCCATCGGTCTCGCCGATCAGGATGATGGCTTGGTCCGCGCCCGGCGGCACGATACCGACGATCTGCTTAATTTCCGGGATATGGCCCACACCGCCTATCACTGGGGTTGGAAGAATAGCTTCGCCGTTCGTTTCGTTGTAGAGCGAAACGTTGCCGGAGACTACCGGGAAATCGAGCGCCGCTGCGGCGGCGCCAATGCCCTTAATGCAACCGACGAACTGGCCCATGATCGACCGGCGTTCCGGGTTGCCGAAGTTCAAATTATTGGTCAGTGCGAGCGGGGTCGCTCCTACAGCGGTGAGGTTTCGCCATGCTTCAACGACAGCCTGGCGTCCCCCGGTCTCAGGATGAGCTTTGCAATAGCGCGGGGTGCAGTCGGTAGTGACGGCAAGGCCTTCATCGGTGCCATGAATACGGACAACAGCGGCATCACCACCCGGGCGGAGCACCGTGTCGGCCATGACCATGTGGTCGTACTGTTCCCAAATCCAGCGGCGGGAGCAGAGATCAGGAGACGCCATCAGGGTTTCAAGCGCGGCCGGAATACTTGTCTCCGCTGGCACACTCTCCGCCCGGATCGTGGTCGGTGCTCCAATTTCATAATATGGACGATCATATTCGGGCGATGCCTCGACGAGTGGTGCGACCGGGATGTCGACGACGGTCTGGCCCTTCTCCTTCACTACCAAAGCGCCAGTATCGGTAATCCGACCGACCACGGCGAAGTCAAGTTCCCATTTCTCGAAGATGCGCCGCGCTGTTTCTTCCGCTTCCGGCTTCAGCACCATTAACATGCGTTCCTGGCTTTCGGATAGCATCAGTTCGTAGGGCGTCATGGCCTCTTCACGCGCAGGTACCGTATCGAGATCGAGTTCTATACCGACGCCGCCCTTGTCGGCCATTTCTACGGAAGAACAGGTCAACCCCGCCGCACCCATATCCTGGATCGCGATGATCGAATCGGTCGCCATGAGCTCGAGGCAGGCCTCAAGCAGCAGCTTTTCGGTGAACGGGTCACCCACCTGCACAGTTGGGCGCTTTTCCTCAGAGTCTTCAGAAAATTCCGCCGATGCCATGGTGGCGCCATGAATTCCGTCGCGGCCGGTCTTCGATCCGACATAGACGACGGGATTGCCGAGGCCTGCGGCCGCCGAATAGAAGATCTTGTCCGCGTCTGCCAGACCTACGGTCATCGCGTTGACTAGTATGTTGCCGTTATAGGCCGGGTGGAAATTTACTTCACCAGCCACTGTCGGTACGCCGATACAATTTCCGTAGCCGCCGATTCCCGCGACCACGCCACTCACCAGATGGCGGGTCTTCGGGTGGTCTGGTGAACCGAAGCGCAAGGAATTGAGGTTGGCGACGGGCCGCGCGCCCATCGTAAAGACGTCGCGCAGGATACCTCCAACACCGGTCGCCGCGCCCTGGTATGGTTCAATGAAGGATGGGTGGTTATGGCTCTCGATTTTGAAAACGGCGGCACGCCCCCTGCCGATATCGATGACGCCGGCATTCTCGCCAGGCCCCTGGATCACCTGGGGCCCCTCGGTCGGCAGTGTCTTGAGCCACTTCCGCGAAGACTTGTAGGAGCAATGCTCGGACCACATAACGGAAAAGATGCCGAGTTCGGTCATATTCGGCTCGCGGCCCATAATGTCGAGCAGGGTCGCGTATTCGTCCTCGGTCAATCCGTGTTCAGCAACGATTTCGGGCGTGATGGCGGTGGCGTTCACGACAATGCCTCCACCATGGCATCGAACATTAACTTGCCATCCGTGCCGCCATGGCGGGCGTCGGCCGCGCGTTCCGGATGGGGCATCATGCCCAGGACGGTTTTTGTCTCGTTGAAGATACCCGCTATATTTCGCGCGGCGCCGTTGGGATTGCTTTCCGCATTGACGGCGCCGTCCGGTGTCGCATAGCGCATCGCAACCCGGCCTTCTCCCTCCAGACGGTCCAGGGTTTCCGGGTCGGCGAAATAGTTGCCGTCGTTGTGGGCCACCGGAATTTCAACGACCTGGCCTTCGTGATAGGCCGCCGTGAAGATTGTCTGACTTGTTTCGATGCGGAGATGCACGGGGCGGCAGATGTATTTCAGGTTAGAGTTCTGCATCAGCAAACCCGGCAAAAGGCCGCATTCGGTCAAAACTTGGAACCCGTTGCAGATGCCAAGCGTCGGGACGCCCTTGGCTGAAGCGTCCTTGACCTCGCGCATGATGGTGGAGTGTGCGGCCATGGCCCCGCATCTCAGATAGTCGCCGTAGGAAAATCCGCCGGGTACGACGATCAGATCAACTTTTGGCAATTCGTTGTCACCGTGCCACACCATGTCGACAGGTTGGCCGGCGGCGGTTTCTAGTGCGACCTTGGCGTCGCGGTCGCAGTTCGATCCGGGAAAAACGATAACGGCTGCTTTCACGGTCGGCTTCGCCCCTTATTGCTCGACGTCGATTCGATAGTTTTCTATGACGGTATTGGCCAGAAGCTTGCGGCACATCTCGTCGCCCTGCTGGTGTGCTTCCTCCGGGTCGGAGGCGTCGAGTTCCAACTCGATGTATCGGCCGATCCGAACGTCTTCGACGCCGCTGAAACCGAGGCCGCCGAGCGCATTACCGACAGCTTTTCCTTGCGGGTCCAATACGCCATTCTTCAATGTCACGTGTACCTTGACCTTCATTACTGAACTGTCTCCGGTCCCTGAATGTCAATCGGCCGACTTTCGGTCAAAATTCCGAGCCGGCGGGCGATTTCCTGATAGGCCTCCGATTCGCGTTCGAGATCAAGGTCGAATCGATCCGAATCGAGCGGTTCATTGGTGGCGATGTCCCAAATACGGCATGTGTCGGGGCTGACTTCGTCAGCGAGGACTACGCGCATCTCTCCCGTTTCCTCGTAGAGGCGGCCAAATTCGGCTCGGTAATCGATCAACCGGAGCCCAGCGCCGAGGAAGAGCCCAGAGAGGAAATCGTTCACCCTTAGTGCCAGCGCCAACATATCGTCGATGTCCTGCGGCGCGGCCCATCCGAAAGCTGTAATGTGCTCTTCTGTTACCATCGGCCTCCCGAGTTCGGATGATTTGTAGGCGTACTCGACGATCGAGCGCGGCATTTGCGTGCCGGGCTGAATACCAAAGCGTTCCGCGAAGCAGCCCGCGGCGGCATTGCGCACCGTGAGTTCAAGCGGAATGATCTCGACTTCACGCACTATCTGCTCGCGCATGTTGAGCCGGCGAACGAAGTGGGTAGGCACGCCAATGTCGTGCAGCCGCATCATGATGAATTCCGTAATTCGATTGTTGATGACACCTTTTCCCGTGATCGTGCCTTTTTTCTGGCCGTCTTCCGAGGTCACGTCGTCCTTAAAGGAAAGCACGATCGTGCCGGGCTCGGGACCGTCGTACAGGATCTTTTCCTTGCCCTCGTAAATCCGTCTGCGTCTTGCCATGGAGGCCTCGTTTCGCCGCCCTGAGGGGCCGTCTCGCCACGCGCTGAAGCACGACGACCGTATAGCAAGGGATCGAGTGGCGCACAATCGGCGATCGTTGTGTGTGCGTGATTCACACTGGCTCGTACTCTGTTTGGTCGGGACGGCCCTCCGCAAAGAGGTAAATACCCGCGGGATCATCCGCGCCGGGAGCTGGAAGCGCCAACAGCGTGCTGGAGACGGTCCCGAAGCCCCAATCGCTCGCAATACACATCGCGGATGACGGCCCGACCGATGCATCAGTGTGCCCATCCGCCAGTATTTTTCGCCAGCCTGTCCAGTCGCCGCTATCTGGATCGGGCGGCATTGCCGCCTCGAAATCTGAGAGGAACGCGTCAATGCGCGCATTTCGCCGATCGTTGATTTCCTGCGAGGTCAACATCGATAGGCCATCAGGGAACGGCTCGACTGTAATACTGTCGGCGCGAGCGCGGTTGGCAACATGAAAAACGTGGGTATTGTCGCCGACCACCAGGTTGAAGCTACGATAGGCATCGGGATCAATGGCGCCGAGGGCTTCCGCCGCCCCTGCCGCATCTGCATGATCCAAGGCTTCGAGGACGAGCTCGCCGCGGCTGCGTTTGTCGAGACTTGGGCCGAGCGAGCTTTCGCGATTGAGGATCGCGGCGAAGACGCCGTGGTCGTTCCGGCCGAACCAACTTCCGCCGGCAAGACGGTCCCGGCCCGCGATCACTTCCGGTCGGTCCGGCCAATGGCGCGCCGGTGCATCCCAGGGGCGATCCAGCATCTCGTCTCTGTTCGCACCGACAACGATGGGCCAAGGATGACCGGGACGGCGAAGGATGATTATTGAACACATGGCGGTTTCGCATAGCAGGACAAAGGCACGGGCGCAAATCGTTGCAGTCACTACGCTTCGCCGGGTTCCAGCCGTTGAAACGGCGGGCTACGTTGATATTTTCACAGCGTGTGCGGTCGATGCCGTGGCTCTATCGGATCGAGCGCTGAAAACGCCAAGAATAACCTAATCTCGAGTATCATTCGATAGAAGCCAATTCGATAAGCTCGAAAAGGGTTTAGATGAGAAGCACCGCCGTTATCAGGAATTAGACCCAAAAGTACAAGCGCGTCGCAATAAACTGCTCGGTTATTGAGCCGCTGAAAAGATGGACCTCGACGGGGCGGCGGCCGAAGCCTATGCCAAGTAAAGTGATCGTATCCGACTCCGACAAGCCCAGTGACGACTGCGTCTTGCGGAAGGTTTATTGCGATTTAAAAGCGAAGGGTATCGACATCAGTGAACATCTTGTCCGAAGTGAGTTGGACAAACTTCTTAAAGTGGCCCGCGACCAACTCTCAGAAAAGCGCTCGCGCCAGCTAGCGACTTTCCGCCTCAGCGATGGCGACAGCAATACG
>CAXGSZ010000227.1:0-5028 GCA_964012455.1 uncultured Alphaproteobacteria bacterium | reverse complement strand
ACCGGACACTATGACGACGAACGAGGGCGGTAAAGCATCGAATCCAATCCGGCCGCGGCATTTCCCGGCATTCTTCAAATGCGTTCGAGTCTGCCATATAAAGGCCGGTCGTTAGGTATTTTCGGCGAGCTTACGGCGCAGAATTTCGTTCACGGTTTGCGGATTGGCTTTGCCTTGCGTTTCTTTCATGACTTGACCGACAAACCAGCCAAGAACCTTTTCGTTTCCGCCACGGAACTGTTTCACCTGATTTGATCCGCGCTCGATTACGGCGTCAATGATGGCTTCGAGTTCTCCTGTATCCGAAATTTGTTTCAATCCTTTCTCTTCGATGATTGCGGCGGCATCCTTCCCGGTCTCGAACATATTGTCGAACACGTCCTTCGCAATCCGACCAGAGATTGTGCCTTCGGCGAGCAGATCGATCAGGCCGCCCATGGCTTCCGCGGAGACGGGGCTTTCCGAGATCGCAATCCCCGATTTGTTGAGACGGCCGAACAGATCACTCGTTACCCAGTTGGCGGCGAGTTTGGCGTCCCGGCCTGCAGCCACGGTTTCGAAATAGTCTGTGGTTTCCTTTTCGCCCACCAGAATTCCAGCGTCGTAGGGCGATAGGCCGTAGTCACCGACTAACCGCTGTTTCCGCTGATCGGGGAGTTCTGGCAGCGAGGTGCGTAAATCTTCGATGAAGGCATCGTCGAGATCAAGTGGCAGCAGGTCCGGGTCAGGGAAATAGCGATAATCATGCGCATCCTCTTTCGAGCGCATGGAGCGGGTCTCCCCGCGATTGGGGTCAAATAGACGTGTTTCCTGATCGATTGTGCCGCCCTCTTCGATGATTTCGATCTGGCGTCTCGCTTCATACTCGATTGCCAGTTTCAGGAATCGGATCGAGTTGACATTCTTGATCTCGCAGCGCGTACCGAGCTCGTCGCCCGGGTGGCGGACGGAGACATTGGCATCGACCCGCAGGGAACCTTCCTGCATGTTGCCGTCGCACGACTCGACAAACCGCAGGATCGCGCGCAGTTTTTCGACATACGCACCAGCTTCTGCCGATGAGCGCATATCTGGTCGCGATACGATTTCCATCAATGGTACGCCGGCGCGGTTCAGGTCGATATACGACTTCGTCGGATGCTGATCGTGTATGGATTTGCCGGCGTCCTGTTCCAGATGGAGGCGCTCAATTCCGATGCGTTTCACCTCACCATCAGGGAGGTCAATTTCGATCTCGCCTTCGCCGACGATCGGCGCTTCGTATTGGGTAATCTGATAGCCGAACGGAAGATCGGGATAGAAATAGTTCTTTCGCGCGAAGATCGACCGGCGGTTTATCTGGGCATTCAGTGCTAGGCCAGTGCGGACGGCCTCGCGGACGGCAGCCTCGTTCAGGACCGGCAACATGCCTGGCATCGCTGCATCGACAAGGCTGACCTGCGTGTTGGGTTCGGCGCCGAAGGTCGTTGGAGCACCCGAAAAAAGTTTTGCCTCGCAATTGATCTGAGCATGGACCTCGAGGCCGATCACCATCTCCCAATCGCCGCTGGCGCCTGTCAGTAATTCCGCCATGTCGCTACCACCTAAGTTTCAAATCTACGCGTAAGTATCGTCCGCCCCATCTCAACGTAACGGCGGTTTTCATAACATGACGGCAAATGCCTGTACTATTGGCTTTCGCGCGTCAGGACGACTTCTATATCGCGGTATCATTGTGTCGTTGCCCACGAAATCGCCGCGACGATCAGACGGTTTGTGCTACCGCGTCCCCGCTACTCCAACAAGACAAACAGATCTTAGAGCTCGCAATAAGGACTGACCTCAAGATCATGGGACATACTCACGGCTGGGAATCCAATGATCTAAACCTACTTTCGACATGAAAGGCCGCGGTGTCTTCCCTTGCAAGCACCTCTTTCAAGGTCGAGCTAATGGTGCCGAACGCTTCTGTAAGGTTCAATTCCGAATAGAATTCATTGCAAATCGGCAAGAGACGACCGTAGTCGGTTTCCCTAGCCGTCCTGAGCGAGAATCCCGTCATTTTTTCTCTGCAAGAATCTGCGGTTTGGCCGAGAATTCAGCGGCATCCTCCAGAACCTGGCCCACCTTTATTATCGTCCCCTCGTCGAATGGTTTTCCGATAACGTGCAGACCGAGCGGCAGGTTCTCCCCAGAGAGGCCAGCCGGCACGGAGATTGCCGGCAGCCCGGCCATTGATGCCGGAACAGTGAGGACGTCGTTAAGATACATGGCGATAGGGTCATCCATCTTTTCGCCCTGCGCGAAGGCCGCGCTGGGGGTGGTCGGTGTCAGGATGGCGTCCACCTTGTTCCAAGCCTGGCGGAAGTCGTCCGCAATGCGGGTCCGCACCTTCTGCGCCTTAAGATAATAGGCGTCGTAGTAGCCGGCGGATAACACGTATGTCCCGATCATGACCCGTCTCTGTACCTCAGGTCCAAAACCGGTACCTCGGGTGTTCTCGTACATCTCCTGGAGATTACCGCCGTCGACACGAAGCCCATAGCGGACACCGTCGTAGCGTGCCAGGTTGGAAGAAGCCTCGGCCGGTGCGACGATGTAGTAGGCTGGCAGAGCGTACTTGGTGTGCGGGAGATTGATTTCGACGATTTCAGCTCCGGCGGCTTTCAGCCATTCTGCGCCTTCATCCCAAAGCGCTTCGATTTCCGCGGGCATTCCGTCGATGCGGTATTCCTTCGGGACCCCAATCCGCATCCCCGAAACGCCGTCCTTAAGGGCTGCCTCATAATCCGGGACCGAAATATCGACGCTCGTCGAGTCCTTCGGGTCGTGTCCTGCCATAGCACCTAGCATGATCGCCGCATCATGGACCGTGCGTGTCAACGGCCCTGCTTGGTCGAGCGAGGACGCAAAAGCGACAATGCCCCAGCGTGAACATCTGCCGTAGGTCGGTTTCATACCGACAATACCGCAGAAAGATGCCGGCTGGCGGATCGAACCGCCGGTATCGGTTCCGGTCGCCGCGATTGCGCCGTGAGCGGCAACTATTGATGCCGACCCCCCGGAGGACCCACCCGGGACGTATTTCTTGTTGTCTTCTTCACTTGTGCGCCACGGGTTCTCTACTGCGCCATAGTGGCTGGTCATGTTCGACGACCCCATGGCGAATTCGTCAAGGTTGGTTTTCCCAAGCATGACGGCGCCCGCTTGCCATAGGTTGGCGCTGACCGTTGATTCATAAGTTGGTGCGAAGCCGTCGAGAATGTGGCTCGCCGCGGTGGTCAGGATTCCTTCGGTACAGAACAGGTCCTTCATGCCGATTGGAATGCCTTCCATAAGACCAGCCTCGCCGTTCTGGAGGCGCATTTGGGAGGCTGCCGCCATTTTTCGCGCAAATTCTGGTGTCTCGGTGATGAAGGCGTTGAGCGGGCGTAGCTTTTCTACCGCATCAATATATGCATCGGTCAATTCGACCGCCCCGATATCACCGTTTCGAAGCTTGTCGCGGGCGTCCGCAAGCGTGAGGGCGAGTAGGCCGGCGCTCAT
This sequence comes from uncultured Alphaproteobacteria bacterium, assembly GCA_964012455.1. Lineage (GTDB taxonomy): Bacteria > Pseudomonadota > Alphaproteobacteria > UBA8366 > UBA8366 > UBA6544. Next base: position 1,503 of record CAXGSZ010000227.1, on the reverse strand, counting down.
TCGACCACCTTCGGTACCGTGTAGAAGGTGCCTTCTGTCTGCGGTGCGTTTCTCAGCACTCTGTCCGGCGTACCACCCTCGGTGACGCGGTCTTCGCGCTGCGGCGCCACGGTCTCGACAACTGATGTCATGGGCTCAACGCCATCCGTATCTACTTCTGACAATTGCTCGATCCAGCCGAGGATATTATTGAGTTCGCCCGCCAGTGGCTGCAGATTCTCTTCCGGTACCTTAATACGCGCCAGCGCGGCGATACGGCGGACCGTTTTCTGATCGAGAGCCATCGGTATCTCCGGAGGGTTCGAAATGCGGCGGGAAGCTATCACCGGCTCGCTGCTGCGGCAAGTAAACTGCGTCTCCCCACAGGGCAGACCATCACGATATCAGCGGCAACTTCCGCCTTGGTGTCCGTGAGGGCCGCGAGTGTCGTATGACAGCATGTTTGGTTTCGCATTCGTTATGAAAATAGTCGCTTTGCGTCCGGTGACGAAATATCGACAATTCGTCAGAAATTGGCTTGTGGGGTGGGTGCAAATAGCACAACAGCAATAATCCGGCGCCACGGCGCCGGATTTCTATGACCTCCGATAACAAGGAACGCGCGTCAGCCGAGGTTACGGCGCGCGTCAGAAATCTTGGTTGCTTCGTTGGTCGGCTTATGAACGTGAAAGGTGCTCGAATGTCTTCAGTCGCCGTGCAGGCCTGTCCTGCAAGCGCCTTAACTTCGCCGGCTATGATAGAAAATTTCTTACCGTGGTCACTCGCCTCTGCTGCTTCAATCGTCGCGTTCAATGCGAGCAGATTGGTCTGGCTCGCCACTTTCTCTAACAAGCAGTCTTTTTGAACGAGAAACCAATGTTCAACAAACGATTCCCAACCAAAATACGCGAGATTTCTGGCAATTCGGGACCTGTTTGTTACCGTTTACCAGATCACAATCTTAAGATCCCGATGGCGAAGTCAAGGATAGGTACGTCTTGTCGCGACGGCGGGAATGGCTACCTGTCTGGCAGAGGAGAATTGACCTGTGAATTACCGCCATATTCAAGTCAGCCCCATCGCCGGGGCAATTGGTGCGGTAATCGCGGGGATCAATCTGACCGGAAACCTTCCGGAAGACACGATCGCTGAAGTGCGGGCGGCCCTTCTCGAGGATCTCATGATCTTCCTGCGCGACCAGGATATTTGGGACGAAGACCTTGCGCGGTTTGGCCGGCAATTCGGTGACTTGGCTCCTTGCCGCCACATCGGCAATTCCCCGGAAAGTTTCCGGAGCTTCTAGTGGTCGACAAGAAACCGGATGACAAGCTGAACTTCGGTTGGGAGTGGCACTCCGATACCACGCATCTTGAGGTGCCCTCGCTTGGCTCGATACTGGTGGCGAAAATCGTCCCGCTGAGCGGCGGAGATACGTTCTTTGCCAACCAATACATGGCTTATGAGCAGTTGTCCGACGGCATGAAACAGATGCTTGAGGGGCTCCGGGCCGTGCATTCTAACGGC
>CAXGSZ010000226.1:0-5049 GCA_964012455.1 uncultured Alphaproteobacteria bacterium | reverse complement strand
CCGATGACTTCGCCCGCCGCTTCTAGGCCCGGTGTGAAAGGCAGATCCGGCTTGTGCTGGTACTTTCCTTCCGACATCAGAAGGTCGGGGAAGTTCACGCCTCCGACATAGACTTTGATTCGGACTTCGCCTGGCCCGGCGGCTGGCGGTGGGATATCTTCGACGGTTAGGGCGTCGACCCCGTCAAGCGATGAAACGCGTATCGAGCGCATGCTTCCTCTCACATGGCATTGAAGGCAGGCCTAGCTCTCGAGTAACGCTCCGGTCACCCGGAGCTTGCGGACAGCTCGGCAATTGCGGTTAAAAGTGGGTTGGGGAAGCGTTCGGTCAATGGAGCGAAATTCGTCCGGGTCGACGACCCCAAAGCGAAGCAGGATAGCGGTCATCATGGCTTCGCTGGCGCGCGACGAGCCGTCTTCGCATTTAAGCGCGATGCCGAGACCGAGTTCATGCAGGGCGGCCGATGTGACGTCTTGTTACGCCCAGTTGAATGGCGGGGCTTGCCTTCGTGAGATGTGATGGGCAAGGTCCCGTTCATGCGGGGATATTTCGGTATAGGTGTGGAGCGAATCTCCAAGCCGATGAATGTCGGCAATTTGTTTCGCTCAGCGCATGCGTTCGGGGCGGACTTCGTGTTTGCGATCTCACCGTCTGTTGACTTGAAGCAAGTCGACCGCTCGGACACATCCAATACGCATAAACACGTACCGCTTTATGAGTTCGCGACACCGAAGGATTTGTCGCTTCCGAAGGGATGTCAGCTCGTCGGTGTGGAATTACTGAACGGCGCGCATGACCTTCCGAGCTTCACCCATCCAGAACAGGCGGCCTATATTCTCGGGCCGGAAAAGGGCGAGCTTTCACCTGAGATCGTCGCGTGTTGCGACCACATCGTGAAGATTCCGACCAAGTTCTGCGTCAATGTCGGCGTCGCCGGTGCCATCCTGATGTACGATCGCTGGATGACCCGGGGACGTTTCGCCCCGCGGCCCATGGCACCCGGCGGCCCAACCGAGCCTTTGCCGCCACATGTCCATGGTGGTCGCGGCTGAGGCAATCACTCAAGCGTTAATGAATCTGCGGGAGTAAGGCATGCAGCCCTTCCACGCCGCCCGCGCGAATCGCGTCGACCCGGGCGTGAATCTTTTCGAGGGTGCCGATCAATGCGCCGTCGATCGTTTCTTCCGGAATTTTGGAATGCATAATGCTGGCCTTGTCGTCGCCGTCCGGCGTCTCTGCCAAGGCGTCGGCAAGCCCGCGTGTCTTGGTGAGGCGCGCGATCACCTCATCCTTCACCGTCTGATTCTTCGCAATGTATATGCCGCAGGCCAATGCGATCTAGCGTTCAGAGGAATCGTGACCCTTTTCCTGCAAGACTTTAAGAAAGATGGCGGCGCGCTCAAGGTCTGCGTCCAGCGGTTAATACTGGTCGAGCAGCAGATGCGCGCCGGCGTGCGACGAGGCACGAAACGATTTCGGGCGACCTGCGGCGAGCCAGACGGTCGGATACGGCTTTCTACGCAAGGGGGTTCGACAACGATGTCGTTGAATTACCATCTTGGGCCGTCGTTGCTCCAGCGTTCTTCGTGCCGCCATGCCTTCAGGACAAGTTCGGAAAATCCCTCAAAGACCACGTCCGCTTCCGCCATGTCGATCGCGAAGCCGTTGAAATCATGATAGCGATATCCCTTGTCGATACCGAAATCGAGACGGCCGTCCGAAATGAGATCTAGGGTAGCTGCCTGTTCCGCGAGCAAGACCGGATTGTGTCAGGTCAAGGTAATGACGTCGGTGCTGAAGCGCAGGGTCCTTGTTTTTTTAGCGAGTCAGGTAAGCAGATTGAGCGACGCCGATACCTGGCCGAGCCCGGTATGTGATTCTGCGTCGTAAATGAACTGCAATAGCCGAGTGCTTCCGCCTCGATGTTGTACTCGATCCAATCGCGATAGCCTGTGGGACTGTCCGTATCGGCGAGACTGCGCTTCTGACGGGCGCCGCTAAAGATTCGGAATTTGATTCGCTGCTTTCCCATTATGTCTCCGGCCGTTTGAGAAAGGGGATAAAGGGGATCACGGAGATGGCAAACGCCGAAAAGACGTAGAAGGCGTTTATATATCCGATCATGGAGGCCTGTCGTTTCACCTCATCGCTGAGCATTGCGAGGCCAGTTGTGGATTCCAGGCTCCACCCGCGGGTGGCCGAAGACCAGTTGAACGCCTCGTTGTATGGATTGAGGAACTCGGAGATCACGCTGTAGCTCACGCCCGACGAATGGATGACGACGCCGACGCAAATCGAGATAACGATCGCGCTACCGAGATTTCGGATCAGGTGAAATACGGCCGTTGCCTCGCCGAGTTTGGCAGTCGGCAGCGTACCAAAGGCGATCACGGTTAATGGCGCCCATAGAAAACTGTTGCCGAAACCCTGGAAGGCGCTGGTCCACATCACGTCCAGCATCGAGACGTTGAGATCAAACTGCGCCATCTGCAGACCGCTGAGGCCCTGACTGCCGAAACCGATCACAAGACCGATGCGCGGATCGAGGCGCCCCGCAAGCAGTACCAACGCCACGCTGCCGACCATGCTGCCCACGCCGCGTGATGCCAATACGATGCCGATGATCGAATCCGGGTAGCCTTGCAGGTCCTGCAGCATTGTCGGCAACAGGACCATCGGGACGAAGGCCAGTCCCCCGAAGGCGAAGGCGAAGAACAGCCCGATCGTGAAGTTTCTATCGAGAAACAGCCTGAGGTCGAGAAAGGGTTTGTTGGCGGTCGCGCTGTGCACCGCGAAGAGGTAGAGGCCGACACCTGCGATGCAGGCTTCGATGATAATTTCCCGGGAATCGAACCAGTCGAGGCGTTCGCCACGATCGAGCATCAGTTGAAAACTGGCGACGGCGAGCGACAGCGTGATAAATCCGATCCAGTCGAGCCGGATGCCTGCATTCCGTTGCCGGTCGGTGATGAAGACCAGAACGCTGAGGATGGAAACGACACAGACAGGGAACGTCATGAAGAAGACCCACCGCCAATTGTAAACCTCGGCGACGAAGCCGCCGATGGTCGGCCCGATGATAGGGCCGCAGACGACGCCGACCCCCCAGATGGCGGTGGCGACGCTGTGCTGTCGCCGCTCAAAGACGCCGAGGATGATGGCCTGCGATAAAGGTGTGATGGGAGCACCTAGGAGCCCCTGTAGGACACGATAGACGATCAGCTCCTCAAGGGTTGTAGCGGTGCCACAGAGCAGGGAGGCGACGGAAAAGCCGGTGACGCACCAAAACATAAGAGCGCGTCGGCCAAACCGGTTAGCGAGCCATCCGGACGCGGGCGTACCGACGGCGGTGGCCACCAGATTGAAAGTGACGGTCCATGCAATCTGGTCCTGTGTTGTTGACAGGGAACCCTGCATCTGCGGCAGGACGACGTACGAAATTGTAACCGTCATTGCGAAAAGCATGGTCGCCAGGGTGACGGTGGCGAGAATCCAGTATCGACGCGCGATATCGCCTGCTTCCGCCGTGGCGGTCTCGGTCACGGGGCGGTGTGTCCCGGTGAGCGGCGGTTCGGTCCCATGCCAGGCCCTATTGTGGCGGCTTACGGCCGCCGGGTTGCAAATCGACTACGGAACGAGGGTAGGGCGCTTGACGTCATTTTCATCGCAGAGCGGGTTGAACCCGGCGGTGGCATCCCGTATCTAACGGAGGATGAGAAATGGAAAAACGACAACAGCTGTTGCCGTTGCGCTTATGCTCGCGGCGACAACAGGGTCCGCAAATGCGGACAACTTTGTCGGCACCTTCGGCAAATGGAACGTGCAGACCTATAAGGAAGGTCGCGGTAAAGTCTGTCTGATGTGGAGCCAGCCCACCAAATCTGAGGGAAACTACACCCGTCGCGGAGATGTCTACACGTATGTAACCCAGCGTCCCGCGAGGAAGCGATTGAACGAAATCAGCATTTCGATCGGGTATCCCTTTAAGAAAAAAAGCGCGCTTAACATCTCCATCGGCAAGAAGGGCTTTAAAATGTTCTCCAAGGGGGACACGGCCTGGAATCGCCGGCCGGCGGCGGATGCGAAGATGGTCAAAGCGATGCGGGCGGGTGCCACCATGACCGCGCGCGGCGTTTCGAGCCGAGGTACGAAGACTACGGATACCTTCTCGCTCAAGGGGTTCACCAAGGCGTATGCCGCAATGAACCGGTCTTGCGGTATCGGCAAGAAAAAGAGCTAGAGCGTCTCCCGCGATCTTTAGATTTTAACACTGTAGGCCCTCCATTTCATCGAACAACAGGGATAGTTCAGCCTACAGCTCTTCAAAGCTCGTGTCGTTCTCCCTTGGCCTACGGTGCCGTTCTGCCGTATATCCCATGTCATGAGCGAAGCCTCCGCCATGATCGGGATCAATTCGCGGGAAATCGCACCGCATGGAGACGCGCGCATAAATCTCGTCGGGATGACGCGAGAGAAGATTGCGACGGCGCTAAGTGCGCTCGGTGTCGAACGCTACCGCGCGGACCAAATTTACAGCTGGGTCTACGCAAAGGGTGTCACAGATTTCGAAGACATGACCAACCTCTCGAAGGACCTGCGGGGCCGTCTGGCAGAGAGTTTCCGCATCGGCCGGCCCGGCATCAATGTCGACCAACAATCGGTCGACGGGACGCGGAAATGGTTGCTCAACTTCGCAGACCGCAATGCCGCCGAAACTGTCTACATCCCGGAGCCGGACCGCGGCACGCTGTGCGTCTCCAGCCAAGTTGGTTGCACGCTCACCTGCGCGTTCTGTCACACTGGAACTCAGCGCCTTGTGCGTAACTTGGAAGCGGGTGAAATCGTCGGCCAGGTGATGCTGGCGCGGGACCACCTCGGCGAATGGCCGTCGGCAAAGGAAGAGAAACGGATCACCAACATCGTGATGATGGGAATGGGCGAGCCGCTCTACAATTACGACAACGTCAAGAAAGCGCTCGAAATCGTCATGGACGGCGGCGGCGTCTCCATCTCGAAGCGGCGGATCACGCTCTCGACATCTGGTGTCGT
>CAXGSZ010000225.1:0-5051 GCA_964012455.1 uncultured Alphaproteobacteria bacterium | reverse complement strand
TGCCACGCCAGCAAAGCCAGCACGGGCAGAAGGAAAAGCACCTTGGCCACAAGCGACCGGTTTATACGAGTGAGAGACGAAGCTGTGAGCGTCACCGTCATTCTCCACAAAAGCAATCATTCTATTGTTCACGTGGCCAGGGTGGCCGACTTGACAGTCGATGTGGCGAGTTCCCGAGACATTTCAATGCCAAACCGATAATTGCCGCAATATCTCCGCGATTTCGTCTGCTATACGCCAAATTGTGACCGCTTTGGGGCAAATTTTGGGAGCTACGTTCGCGCGTAATAAACCACCCAGAAACCGATTAACGCAAAGGCAATGCCGCCCAGACGTAATATATTCTGCGGCAGCGCAAGTGCCTGCGCCATTATGCGCTGCATGCCAGCTGGAAAAAGAGCATAGAGCGCGCCCTCAATTACGAGGACAAGGCCGATCGCTGTCAGAAAATGCTCGAGCAGCCCCAATACCCTAATTTACTTCGCCCTTGAAGAAGCGGTAGAACTCGCCCCGCGGCGGGCCCACATAGCTCGTCGATTCCCCGGTCAGCCCTTTGCGCATTGCCTGTAGCGAACGATAGAAATCGAAGAAATCCCGATCGTTACCAAACGCTCGGTTATAGAGCTTGGTGGCGACGGCATCGCCTTCGCCGCGGAGGATTTCGGATGTCTTATTCGCTTCGGCAACGATGACCCGCTGCTGCTTGTCGGCGTCGGCGCGGATTTCCCGGGCCTTCTTATCCCCTTCGGCCCGGATGCCCCGTGCTTCCTGTTCCCGCTGCGTCTGCATGCGTCGGAAAATCGCCTGGCTGTTTTCTTCCGGCAAATCGACGCGCTTGATGCGGACGTCAACAACCTCAATGCCGAGATTTCGCGCCGCCAAGTCAACGGTCTTGGTAACGCCGACCATCAACAACGCCCGTTTCTCTGTCATCAACCGTGTGAACAGTTCCTGACCGAATGCATCACGCAAAGCGGCGCTGATGATATTGTTGATCTGCGCCTCGGCATTCGCCTCGAATACGACCGTCTGATAGAACTTCAATGGATCGACAATACGATACCGAGCGAAGGAATCGACCACCAGCTGCTTCTGGTCGAGTGTCGGCACCTCCGCTGCGGAAGCATCGAAATCCAGCACGCGCTTGTCGAAATATACTGCATCCTGGATGAACGGCACCTTGAAGTTCAGGCCCGCTTCCTTGACCTCTCGACGCGGGTCACCGAACTGCAGCACGAGCGCCTGTTCGTCTTCACGAATGACGAAAGTCGACGAAAAGATGACCACGCCGATGATGAAAATGGCAATCCCGAAAATAAGACTGGGGCGACTCATTGCTGACTGCCTCCCTGCTGGACACCGCTAACGGCGTCGCGCTCCTTGCGCAATTCGTTTAGCGGGAGATAGGGCACCACACCCGAGCCACCCTTCGCATTCTCTTCAAGCAGGACCTTGTCCATACCTTCGAGGACTTCCTCCATCGTCTCGAGGTAGAGGCGGCGACGGGTCACGTCCTTGTCCTCGACGTACTCTTTGTAGACGGACAGAAATCGCTGAGTTTCACCAGTCGCCTTGGCGATCTGTTCTTCTTTATAAGCTTCTGCTGCGGCAACGACTTGGGCTGCCTCACCGGCCGCTCGTTGCGTCACTTCGTTCCGATAAGCCGTAGCCTCGTTCTCCGCACGTTCTGCATCTTGCTTAGCGGCCGCAACGTCTTTGAACGCGTCGATGACCGCGGCTGGCGGCTCGATACCCTGGATTTCAATCTGCGTCAGGATGATACCCGCACCGTAGTCGTCCAGCGTCTTCTGGATCAAATTCTTGACCTCTTCCGTAATCTTTCCGCGACCTGTGGTCCGTGAGTATTCGAACTCCGACTTACCAATGATCTCACGCATCGCCGATTCGGCGGCAGCTTTTACTGTCAGTTCGGGGTTACGAACCTTAAAGAGGAATTTCGCCGCGTCCTGGATCTTCCAGAACACCACGAATTGGGTGTCGATGATATTCTCGTCGCCCGTCAGCATTAGGCTTTCTTGCGTCACGTTACGCGCGGGACTGCGACGGGACCCAGTCGACGAACGGAAACCGACTTCAACTCTATTGACGCGGGTTACCGTCGGTTTGATTACCTCGCCGATTGGCGCCGGAACATTGTAGTGAAGGCCTGGCGGGCTGGTATCCCAGAGCTGGCCAAATATAAGCGCGACGCCCTGCTGATCAGTATTCACCCGGTAAAATCCGGTGACCAGCCAGACAGCAATCACGAGGATGGCCATCAGGGCAAGCCCCTTTCGGGAGCCGCCGCTCGGCAGGAAGCGCTTTACCTTGTCCTGACTGCGCCGCAGCATTTCTTCAATGTCCGGTGGGGGTGTTCCCTGTCCACCGCCGCCGCCCCTATTTCCGCCGCCCCAAGGGCCTTGGCTACCGCCGCCACCTCCGCCTTGTGATTGCCATGGCATGTGAACCTACCCCGCCTTCCTTGATCCCTTATCCGATCCAATTTTTGCGCCCAGCTGGTGTTGGCAGCCGGGCCCATGCTTTGTATATGACAACGTACCGGGACACACCTTCAAAATCTAATGCGGCCGTGACGAGCAGTCTTTTGGGATATTGGGGATTACAAGGAGTTTTCAAGCATGGAAGCGGTCACCGAACAAGACGTGCTCGAAGCGCTCAAGCGGGTCGCCGATCTGGATAGGGGAACGGATATCGTTTCCCTAGGGATGGTTGCGGGTCTCGTCGTGAAGGATGGCAACGTCGGTTTTTCGATCGAGGTTGAGCCAGAGCGGGGCGCGCAGCTGGAGCCTTTGCGCCAAGCGGCAGAATCAGCCGTCAACGCACTACCGGGCGTGTTGTCAGTTACCGCCGTTCTCACAGCCGAACGAGCCGCGGCCCCACCGCCACAACAGGCGCCGGTGGTCGGCCAGGATCACGCGCATGCGCATGGCCCGCAACAGCAGTCGGCGCCACTCGCCCCGGGCGTGAAGAACATCGTCGCGGTGGCCAGCGGCAAGGGCGGTGTCGGCAAGTCGACGACCGCCATCAACCTTGCGCTCGGCCTCGCGGCCGCCGGGCTTCGCGTCGGTATGCTCGATGCGGACATCTATGGCCCCTCGCAGCCGCGCATGATGGGCGTTTCAGGCCGCCCGGACAGTCCCGACGGCAAAAAACTTGAGCCTATGGTGGGCCACAATATCAAAGTGATGTCGATGGGCTTTCTGGTCGAAGAAGACACCCCGATGATCTGGCGCGGCCCGATGGTGATGAGCGCTTTGCAGCAAATGCTAGCCGACGTGAACTGGGGCGAACTCGATGTCATGATCGTCGATATGCCGCCCGGCACCGGAGACGCGCAACTGACCATGGCGCAGCAAGTACCGCTCGCCGGCGCCGTGATCGTTTCGACACCGCAAGACATCGCCCTTCTTGATGCGCGCAAAGGATTAAACATGTTCCGAAAGGTCGACGTTCCGGTGGTCGGGATCATCGAGAACATGAGCTATTTCAAATGCCCGAGCTGCGGCCACGAGGCCCATATCTTCGGCCACGGAGGTGCCCGACAGGAAGCGGAACGCCTTGGCGTTGAGTTCCTCGGTGAAATACCGCTCCACATCGACATTCGCACGACTTCCGACGGCGGTGACCCGATCGTCGTGAGCCAACCGGACAGCGATCACGCTATAGCCTTTCGTGAGATCGCCGACCGGATTTGGGATAAACTATCGGTCGCGGGCCGCGCGATGCCCGAGATTCTCGTCGAATAAAACCGATTTGTGCTGCGGATCGTACAATTTTTGGCAACGATAATAGCAGCCACGAGTGTGCTCGGCGATTCTGGCCCGGCCTTTGGCGACGAAACCTTTGCGGTAGCTAGGGAAATAAACGCGCTCCGCGGTCAACATGGCCAGTCGCCGGTTCGTCTCGAGCCGCGATTGAGTGCCGAAGCGCGCGGACATGCACGTGACATGTCCAGGTACGACTACCTCGGGACCCGGCTGCCAAACGGGGATGCTTTCGGGACGCGCCTTGTGCGCGCCGGTTACGCCTATCGCCGCATGTATGTGCGCGTCGCCGCCGGCCACCCGACACCGCTCGGCGTAGTTGCCCGCTGGGCAGCCGAAGAGACCGACCGCCGGCAATTGCTCAACGCGAAATTCGCCGATGTCGGCCTTGGCTACGCAGCGAAGCCGGAAGTGTCCGGCGGCAATCATCTGGATCATTTCTGGGTCGTGACCCTCGCCGAACCGTTGACGCCATTCAACGGCAACTGGCGCCGTGAGGTTTTGGATCTCGTCAACGGATTCCGCTCAGAGCTCGGATTGCGCCAATTGAATAGCGATTCACGTTTGAACGCAGCGGCCCAGACACACGCGGAGGACATGGCGGAACGAGACTATATCGCGCATATTTCGCCGGATGGCGGCCCCCCCCCCGGGGAGCGTGCCACCGCCGCCGGATATTGCTGGAGCCGTCTCTTCGAAAACGTCGCGGCTGGACAACGAACACCGACGGAAGCCGTCGAGGTATGGAAGGCATCACCCGGTCACCGCCGTGTTATGCTTGACCCTGAGATTCGGGAATTAGGAATCGGCTGCGCATTCCTGCCGCAGAATGCCGGCCGCGTCCGCGCAAGCCACGATTGGGCGCTGTCACTGGGACGAACCAGATAGATCGCTAGCGCAACGGATCTGCTCGCCGCCAGCGTACCCAGGCGTTCACCACCTTGCCGTCAGGCCAAGCCCGAGAGAGACTCAGCTTGAGGCCGCCATCCGGCAGGGTCTCCATTCCACGCACTTGCTCGCCGCCTACCCAGCTCGGGTTGAGTGCGAATTCGACCTGGGTCGTAAAGACATCGTTCTCAAGGCTCCATCGGCCGCCATATGAGATATAGGTGTCGAAGGCATGCAGCCGCTCCGCATCGGGTGCATCCGTGTGCCAGGCCGGGTCGCCAGTCAAGCCCGGGCGGTCGCGCCAACTGATGGCGGCGTTCATCCAACCCTCGCCGGAAATGATCAACAGTCCTCTTGGTTCCGGACCATAACGCGCAA
>CAXGSZ010000224.1:0-5060 GCA_964012455.1 uncultured Alphaproteobacteria bacterium | reverse complement strand
GCCGTCGGCCGACCCACGGCGGAAATGAAGGATCGCTTTACGCGGGTTCTTAAGGGTCATATCGCGATTGCAACCGCGCGGTTCCCCGAAGGTACGACCGGCCCGCAGCTTGATACGCTGGCGCGTTCCGCCCTGTGGCAGGCCGGCCTCGACTTCGATCACGGAACGGGTCATGGCGTCGGAAGTTACCTCGGTGTTCATGAAGGACCCCACCGAATCTCCAAGGGCGGCGGCGGCGTCGCCCTGAGACCCGGTATGTTCGTCTCTAACGAGCCTGGATATTACAAAGCAGAGGAATACGGTATTCGAATTGAGAACCTCGTTGTGGTCACGCGGTGCGACCATCTTGAGGGCGCCGAACGCACCACCTTCGAATTCGAAACGCTTACACTTGCGCCGATCGATCTTAATCTGGTTGAGAAATCGTTGATGACCGAAACCGAAATTGAATGGCTAAACGCCTATCACGCCCGCGTTCGAAAGGAGCTTGGCGCCGGCTTGACCGAAGCGGAACAGAATTGGCTGGATATCGCGACCCGCGCCATCTGACATCAGGCCGGATTTAGAACAGCCTCCTCGAAACAAAACACTTTTCAAACGCGCGTTACGCTGTCACGCGGCCGCCTCTTCTTGCGCCGCGGCCTCGTATGCCAGCATTGCGCATTTTTTGATTGGCCCCCAGCGATATCCTGTTATCGCCCCCGTACGCCGCAATACGCGATGGCATGGAACAAGCCAGGATACTGGGTTGCGCGCGATCGCACCGGCCACGGCCCGCGCCGCGGTCGGCCGGCCAAGGGCTCTTGCCAAACCCTCGTAGCTTGCCACGGTGCCGGAGGGGATACGCAAAAGTCCTTCCCAGACTTTTAACTGAAAAGGCGTACCACGCAGAATGACCTTAAGCTCTCCACCATCAAAGGCGAGATCGGCGTACCGTTTGGTCAATGATGCATCTTCCTTCCGGCGTGCATCATCAAGCGAGGTAAATAAATTCTCAAACGTGGCGTCTCGTCCTTCTTCGAGTTCGAAAGCCAGTCCACATACGCCACGTTCGCTCGCAACAATAAGGCACTCGCCAAACGGACTCGGGTGCCAACCATGGACGAGATCCTTGCCTGAACCCCGTGCTTTCCACTCACCGGGGGTCAATGATTCGTGCACGATCAAGAGGTCACGTAGACGACCGGGTCCCGAGCACCCAGCATCATACGCTGCGTCCAGTACACTTGCGGAACGCGCCAAGCTCTCCTTCGCCCTCTTCAGGGTCAGGTGTTGTATGAACTTCTTCGGACAGACGCCGACATAACGGGTGAACAGCCGCTGAAAATGGAAACTGCTGAGCCCGGCCACTTGCGCCGCCTCATCGAGGGACGGCTGCAGTTCGAAATTCTCCGTCAAATACTCGATTGCACGGACAATCCGCTGACCATCGGCGCCGTCTGCAATTTCTTCCCGGTGTATCGCGCTCATCATACTCTCCAGCATCTCGCTAATGACTACTCTAGCGTGAATTTAGTTTCGATATCTTCTCGGCACGACCCCGTTCTTGCGAGATTTTAGGTAGGCGCCTAGTCACAATAAACCGCATTTGGATTGGGATTCTCCTATTGGGCCGGGATTTCGATAAATCCAACCAAGTGGTAAAGCGCTTCCACCGGCGCCATCAGGTCGCGAATGGTATCCAGACGCAGTTTTCAATAACCGATGCGTATTCCCGCGTTTCACAATCCGTTCTATCAGCATTCAGCCAATGCCGAGACCTTGATAAGCTGGCTGAACGAAGAGCCGTTTGACCTTGGCAGCATGCGGTGAGAGCCGGCGGGGTCTTAAGGCACCAGCCGGCAGGCCGTCAACCTACGCCAAATACAAGGTTCCTCCAGGGGGTTGCATCTTTTGCTTGGAGAACCGCTGATCTCGTCTTCGAACCCTAGGTTACGCAGATTGACAGGAAGTGTCCCCGCATACTAAACGAAAAGAGCTCAAACTCCCTCAATCTCAGACAGCTGAATAGCTTCACCCACATGAACTTTCGGAGTCATCCGTCGGCAAGAATGTCGAGATACAAATCCCGGTCAATATTTCCCCCGGAGAGCACAAGGCCCACTTTGCAGCCCGCCATCGCTTTTTTCTCTTGCATCAATGCGGCGAGGGACGCCGCGCCGGCTCCTTCGGCAAGATTATGCGTATCGGTGTAGTAATACCGAACGGCGGCTTTTATTTCTTTCTCCGAGACCGTGACCACGCGCGCTGCCCCCGCCAGAATCGCTTCAAGTGCCCGCGGATCCGGGATACGAACCGCAAGACCGTCCGCGAAGGTATCTGCCGAATTGGTCGCAATTGGTTTACCTGCATCGTAAGACAATGCATAGGCAGATGCGTTCTCCGCAACTACGCCGACCACATCGGCTTTCGAGCCTAATGCATCCCGCGCCGATATCGCACCACATATACCTGAGCCCAGACCAATCGGGACGTAGATCGCGTCAAGATCCGGCACGGCATTCAGCGATTCCGCCGTATAGGTTCCAACCCCGGCAACAAGCGCTGAATCGAATGACGGGAAGAACTCCAATCCCCGCGCTTCTGCCTGTACTTTCACAAACTCCAGAGATTCATTGAAATCTTTTCCGTGTTCAATCAGCTCCGCACCGAATGCTTTCATCGCGGCATTTTTTTCCCGGCTGTTACCTTCTGGTACCACCACGGTTGCACGCACACCCGCGGCACGTGCTGCAAATGCGACTGACTGACCATGATTGCCACGTGTCGCCGTAATGACACCCCGCACATCTGGACGCCGCCGCGTCAGCTCGTCCATATAGATCAATCCGCCACGGACCTTAAAGGCTCCTATCGGGGTATGATTCTCATGCTTGACCCACACCTCAGCGCCACAGCGCGCGGAAAGTAGTGGCCAACAGATCTGTGGCGTCGGTTTCATGTGCTGCGCCACAAGCTCCGCGGCCGCGTGAATCGATTGTTTATCCGCTAACATCGGTCATACCTCTCCGTCGAATCTTACGTGCGTACTGTTATAGCTCTATTTTCCCGCGCATAAATGTTGCGGCTCGACCACCAATCTTCACACGTTCGCCAAGGTATTCGCAGTAGAGATCCCCGCCCCGTTCCGAAATTTGTCGCGCGCGTAGCGTTGTCTTACCCAACCGATCGGCCCAATAAGGTATCAACTCACAATGCGCGGAACCTGTTACTGGGTCCTCGGGAATTCCGTGGCGCGGCGCAAAGAAACGAGAGACAAAGTCGACTTCGTCGCCCGGCGCCGTCGCAATAGTCCCAAGAAACGCAAATTCGGTCAGCCTGCCCATATTTGGAGACAGCGCCCGTAACTCTTCTTCACTGCCGAAAACAGCGAACGCATCCCGCGCAGCGAGAAAGTGAGCCGGCCGCGCGCCTAGTGCTTCAGCCATCTCGTCGATGCCCTCCGCGGGAGCGGGCGGTCGCGCGGGGAAGTCCATGATCAATACGCCATCGTCTTCGACAACACTCAGGACATCTCCGAGTTTAGTGTTGAAACGAACGGAACTACGTCCTGGCTCAATCTCGGTAAAGATGGCGTGGGCCGTCGCTAGCGTGGGGTGGCCGGCGAGATCAATCTCCGCCTTGGGAGTAAACCAGCGAATATCGTACGCATCTCCATTAGCAATGAAGAACGCCGTTTCTGATAGATTATTTTCCGCCGCTATTGCCTGCATTACCTCCGTCTCAAGCCATGACTTGAGTGGGCAAACCGCCGCAGGATTGCCTGCAAACACACGATCCGCAAATGCATCAATCTGATAGATGGGAATTCTCATTGCCAACCTCATTGTGAGTTATTGCTCCCAAGGCAGCTTGCGACATTCAGCGGCCGCGTCCAAGCGCGTTAAGCCGATCGGAGCATTCGGTCATCAAGTTTTGCCAGATGGCCTCTCTGCCGTGCACCTTCGCGCCACCCCTTACCGCCAAACTCGCGACGAGCTGGATTGAAAACGGTACCGCGGAGCGGATACTTGAATCACAACCGCAGGAAAGCAATGCGCTACTGGTCATGGCTTGAGAAAATTGCCACGGAACGCATTTCGGTGACACCCGGCTTTCATCATACCTGGCTCAATCTACCACCATCGTGGCGCGCCGGTGAATTCACTGCGGCGGCACGAAGGCGCGATGTCATCGTAACCCCATCCGAGATCTTAGCAGCCGACCGCACCGACGTTCCGGAGGCGGTTCGCATCTGCATCGGTATGCCACGCCATTGCAAACAACTCGCATTGGCGCTCGACATTCTTAGCAAAATTTTGCGGGAGCCGGTTATCGGCAGCCTAGCTATCGTTTAACTCCCGACGGCAATATCCAGCCAACCCATATTCGTAACCGTAGCCACATCCTCCGGCAACAACAGGACCGTCGTCGTATCTGCTTCGACAATTGCTGGCCCCTGTAGACTTTGTCCGGCGCGCAGATCACCGAACCGGAATACAGCGACTTCAACCCATTCATCGAGATAGACACGTCGCGTCGCCGATGGATTCGCAGCGCCATCACTGCCAACCGACGGCTCCGTTGGAGGTGCCGCCAGTTCACCAATTGCAGCAACCCGCGCATTGACAAGTACCGGCTCCCGGTCCGGCAAAGCATATGTGTAAAGCTGCTCATGGCGAGCCTCGAACGCTGATTTCATATCGGCCAGCAACGAGGCCGAGGAGAAATCGAGAGTGCGCAGATCGACGTCGATCTCGAAAATCTGCTCGCCATACC
Organism: uncultured Alphaproteobacteria bacterium; assembly: GCA_964012455.1. Lineage (GTDB taxonomy): Bacteria > Pseudomonadota > Alphaproteobacteria > UBA8366 > UBA8366 > UBA6544. Next base: position 302 of record CAXGSZ010000224.1, on the reverse strand, counting down.
GCATGTCAGCGGATCGCTCCGCGCGAACACTGCCATCGAACCAATTGCGAACGGCGGTGACAGATTCCGTTTCAAGCGAATCGAAAAGCAAGCTCACGTCTTCCGCCGCCAAATCACCGACCTCGCCGACATGCGTCCGCGTCACCTCATAGCGTAAATCGGTTGTCAGCATCCCCCATGCGGACAAAACCGATGCTACACGTGGCACAATGACGCGTTTCAAATCGAGCATTCGAGCTAAGCCGGTAACATGAATACCGGCTGCCCCCCCAAAACCGAGTAGGGCGAAGCGCCTCGGATCA
>CAXGSZ010000223.1:0-5067 GCA_964012455.1 uncultured Alphaproteobacteria bacterium | reverse complement strand
TGCGCCGCCATCCCGAACTTCCGCATCATGGAAATCGATATCGACGATGTGCCCTGGAAGGACGACATCGTCACGGCACCACCGGTCATAGAGAACGGCGTCCTCAAGGTGCCTTACGGCCCCGGCTGGGGCACGGACCTCAACGAGAAGGAGATCGCCAAGCACCCACCGAGCTAGCCTGATGCATAACGCATTTTCCTGTTTGGCAGAATTTTAGAAGTTTAGCACCTGATCGCTGGATCCCCACTACCGTGGGAATGAGAATGGAACAATATTTATCCCTCGTTCGAAGGTGTTCCTATGAAGAGAACAGTCCCCGGACCCGATGGTATACCCCGCTGCGCCTGGTGCGGTACGATCAATGAGTTCTTCCCCTATCACGATGCGGAGTGGGGCTTTCCCGTCGCCGACGACCAGCGCCTTTTCGAGAAGGTCTGCCTCGAAGGGTTCCAATCCGGACTGAGCTGGCGGACGATCCTTGCGAAGCGGGAGAATTTCCGAAGGGCGTTCAAAGGTTTCGACTTCAACCGGGTGGCCAAGTACACGGAGAAAGACGTCGAGTGCCTGTTGCAGGACGCCGGCATCATCCGCCACCGCGGCAAGATCGAAGCGACGATCAACAACGCGAAACGCGTCGTCGAGATGATCGAAGTCGAAGGATCGCTGGCCGCCTATTTCTGGCGCTGGGAACCGGACCCTGAGACCTTGCCGGCACCACAGACGATCTCGACATCGCCGGAATCCATCGCCCTTTCGAAGGACCTGAAGAAACGCGGCTGGAAATTCGTTGGGCCAACCACCGTCTTCGCTTTCATGCAGGCAATGGGACTGATCAACGACCACGTCGATGACTGCGTCACCCGCGCAGAGGTCGAGAAGGCGCGCAAGGCGTTCAAGCGGCCGACTTGATCTCCACGCTCTAAAGAGCGAACCCAGCACGCGCGGACTTAAGGAAGATTGAACGGGGTCTCTCCATACCCCCGGTAAGTCTTCGACTTAGGCTTGTCCTTATCTTCTTCGTTTACGCCGAGCACGGCCTTAGGAAGAATCTAAAAACGTCATGTTGTTCCTATCACTGGAAGAGCGCAAAGCCTTACGGAGCACGACGCACAACTACTCCTGCCGCTCAATGTCCTCGCCCCAGCGCTTCGTGACGCCGATCTCTATATCAAAGAGGTCGAGCACCCGACCGTTGGTCTGGTCGATCATCTCCTCCATGCTCTTCGGGCGGGCATAAAATGCGGGAACCGGCGGCGCCACAATGGCGCCCATCTCCGTCACCGTCTGCATGGATTTGATATGACCGGCGTGAAGCGGAGTCTCACGCAGCATCAGGACAAGCGGGCGGCGCTCTTTCAGAACGACGTCGGCAGCGCGCGAGAGGAGCGACGACGTGACACCGGTGGCGATTTCACCCATCGAACGGATCGAACATGGGGCGACGACCATTCCCAAAGTCTTGAAACTGCCCGACGAGATCGCGGCGCCGATATCCGCGGCCGGATAAACGATATTCGCCAGCGCCTTCACATCAGCGACCTTCCAATCGGTTTCATAGGCGATGGTCACTTCCGCAGATCGGGAAATCACAAGATGCGTTTCGACCGGCATCTCCCGCAGCATCTCCAGCATTCGGATACCGTAGACGACACCGGACGCACCGGAAATGCCTATGATCAAGCGTTGAGGGGTTTCGGGCATGAGCTATCCCCCTTCCCTATTCCTCTTCCGGATTGAAATCGTCGCCCATCACGTCGCGGATGGAAACCTGTGGATCATCGAGCTTCATCTTGAGTTGCGCGGTCCGTTCGCCATTGATCAGGTAGTCACCATCCGTGGCGCGACGGGCCATCGCATCCCATTTGGTGTTCCAGTCGCCGAGGGAGTAACCGTGCCATGGCGACTCTGGCGTCAGCGTCGGCAAACCGAGCTCCTCCCAAAGGTCTTTCGCGCGTTCCATGTGCTCCTTGGTCGGCAAAGCGACCGGAGGCAGGTCATATTTGAGCGTAGCATCGATCAGCATGGTCGACTCATCCGAAGATTCCTTTAGCACTGGCCCGTGCCCCCGGGCACGGTAGTCGATGATCTGTATGTCCTTCACCGGGTTGGCTCGATAGGACATAGCCCAGAGAATGGCGTCCGCATTGTCCGGATCAATGTCATCGTTAATTGCTATACAGTATTTTCCCACCGCTGCTTGATAAGCCGAAATCCCCATAAGCGCGCGCCATACCTCGGTTTTTTTGGCGTTACGGTCTACCGTGATCGCTAAGAACCGCCGCAAATTCGTGAGCGGCTCGTGCAGCGAAACCTTCTGAACGCAGCGTATGCCCAACGTGTCCCGCAGATAGGATTTGAACATCGGCTCATAGGCGACGCGCTTGATGACGCTCGATTCACTGGGTGTCACCTGGCTGATAATCGAGCTCACCACCGGTTCCCTCTGCATCGTGATGGCAGTGACATCCATCGTGTTATTGTACTCTTCAAGCGCGATATAGCCGTGAGATTCACCGAAGGGCCCTTCCGGTTCCAGATACTCGGGGTCGATATACCCTTCGATGACGACCTGGGCCTCCGCCGGCACATAGAGATCGACGGTTTTTGCCTTCACCGTGTTGATCGGCCCGCCGGCGAGCCCACCTGCAACCGTCAATTCATCGACGCCCAATTTGACCTTCTGCGGCCCGGTATATTCCACCACCGGCGGGCAACCGAGGATGATGCATATCGGCATCTTCTCCTTGCGCTTCTGATAGCCTTTCCAGTGGTTATAGCCGCCAGACTGAGTAGATATCTGCATCATCACAGCGAGGCGGTCGGCCGCCTTCAGGTTGCCGCGATAGACGCCCATGTTTTGGACACTGCTGTCGATATCTTTGGTGATCCATGTCGCCGCCGTGAAATAAGGTCCGACATCGTAGCCCGGCGTCGAGATCGGTATTGGCAGGGCGTCCAACCCGTTACCAGGGCCTTGTACTTCGGCACCGGTCATCACGACTTCTTGGCAAGGCGCCTCTTCGACGACGTTGGTCTCGACCGGCTGGTTCAAACCGCGTTCCCATAGAGGTCCGATATCGTCCAGCGTGTCCGCTGCCATACCAATGCGGTAAATTTCGGGATTGGCCGCAAGGCCGCCGATCAGGACCGGGATGTCGTATTTTCGACCTTTGCTGTCTACGACGTTTGTAAACAGAAATGCTTTCCGTTCAGCCTCCGGAATGCCGCCGCGAAATTGCCAGCGAACCAGTGGGTGCATCTCCGTATCCTTGTTGACGGGCTTGTCGATCCGGTAGAGCAGACCAGCCGCGTCCAACTCTTCGATATGTTCCCACAAATCCTTGTAGGCGCGTCTGTCTGCCATCTTCCCTCGCTTGTTCGCGTCGTTCCCTTGCTGGCTATAAGTATCGGCCCCTTTTATCCTGCGTCCAGCACGCATCGGGAGAAAATATAATGGCCTGGATTGACCGGCAGGTACCCGAAGGGGACGAAATTTTTTACGACCATATAGGTTACTTCGTACCAAACTTGGAAACCGCCGGCGTTCAGCTCGTAAAACTTGGGTTCCAAGTGTCGGCTATCAACATCCAATACAACGAGAATGAAGCCGGCGAGCTTATCCCGACCGGCACATCCAACCGGCTCGCGAAGCTAAACCGTGGGTTTATCGAGGTGCTTGCCGCAACCGGCGAAAGTGCTCTTGCGAACCAGCTTTTGGCCATGCTAGCGCGCTATCAAGGTCTGCATGTGATCGCGCTGACCCATCCCGACATGAAGCGAACCGCTACCCGACTGAGCGATGCCGGAATCAATATGCAGGACGCCGTCAACCTGCGCCGAAAGGTGATGGTGGACGGCACCGAAACCCTGATGGAATTCACGGTGACACGGGTCAAGCCCGGAACCTTCCCGGAGGGCCGTTTGCAGATTCTTACATGTCATACACCAGAGAACTTTTGGCTGCCGGGCGACATGGATCACGCAAACCGTGCGGATAAGCTGACCGACCTGCTGATTTGTGTCGAGGATGTCGCGGAAGCGACCGCTCGCTACGAACGATTCTTCGGCAAGGCGTCGGAGAACATGGGCGGGCTGGAGACCCTTGATCTTGCTCGCGGGCGCTTTCATTTCGTCACGCCAGATCAAGCTGGCACTATGCTTCAGGGATTCGACGCCCCCACCCTACCCTACACGTGCGGGCAAGGGTTGGGCAGCCAGAGCCTTACGGCGACCAGGTCATTTCTTAGTGGGGCTGGAATCCCGCCGGTCTATGAAGACGATGACTTCTACTGCGTCGGTCCGGACGACGCGCTCGGTGCCTATCTGCTATTCCACGACAAGAGTATCAATGCCCCCTGGGTGTCACTCGCCGAGCGACAGTAGGATTTGTGCCAAGGCGTCAGGTGCGGTCAGAAATGGAGAGTGGTCGCTATCAAGCGTGAAAACTGGGTCGCAAGGCGTCGCGTCCACCATCTCTCGCTGTAGCGCTGGTCCGATCGCCTTGTCCTGGGCGCAATGAATATAAGCGCGTGACACCCGTCCAAATTTCTCTTTGGTGAAATCCGCCCTCGCCCGAAAAACGTGAACCGGTTCCGGCCCAATCCGGTCAAATGCCATGTCGAAGGTCGGATTGTCGGCATCTTGGTAGAAAGCGTATCGCGCGGCATCCCTTGGAATTCTGAAACACTCGGTACCGTCAATCTCGACGCGCTCCGTGCGGGTTTCCGCTTCGGTATCCCGACGGGCCAACGACGCGAGAGATTCGCCTGATCGTGGAATGTATGCAGTGAGGTAAACAAGTCGACGGATCGCCTGTGGCACGCGTTCCGCCGCCCAGCTGATAACCGCACCCGCCATACTGTGGCCGACGAGCACTATCGGCTCCCCCGCACCGCTGGCGCTTTCCGCAACAAAGGCGCCGTAGGCCTCCATCGAGAGCTCGGACAAGGGCGTCGGATCCGCGCCGCGTCCCGGCAGGTCCGGCGCCTCCACCCGGTGGCCAGCGGCTTCCAGCAGCGGCACTATGCGCTCCCAGCACCAGCCACCGTGACAAGCACCATGAATCAA
>CAXGSZ010000222.1:0-5083 GCA_964012455.1 uncultured Alphaproteobacteria bacterium | reverse complement strand
GCCACGCGGCTTTCGTAACGTTCCATGCTCGAGATCGACAATGTGTCGCCCTTCTCCGCGCGCGCTACTATTTCTTCGGCACTAAATTGTTCGCCGATAGAGGTCGCGTGTTGGCGAGAGAGACCGGAGTCGGAGATGAAGATTTCAATACACCCATGCTTGCCGTAATCGCAGCGCAGGACGGGGACTTCCTTATCCTCCGGCCATGGAAGGGGATTATCGCCCAATTCTCCTCTAACGGCAGCGGTGTCGGTCAAAAGTTCACCGCGCACGACAATGCCGCAGCCGGTGCCGGTGTTGAGAATTGCATCAAATACGATCTTGGCGCCCGCCGCAGCGCCACCACGTGCTTCGGATAGCGCAAAACAATTGGCATCATTCATGAGACGTACCGGACGATCGAAGCGCGCGGCCAGATTGCCGTCGAGAGGGCGACGGTTGAAGGGCGAGCTATAGGCGTTCTTGATCAGGCCTGAGGCGGCGGAAATATTGCCCGGTATTCCGAAACCAAGGGTGCATCGCTGACCAAGTTCTAATTCAATCAGCTCGACAAGATGCGAAATGGCGCCGACCGTTGCGGCATAGTCTCCGCGGGGTGTCGGAATTCGACGCCGCAGGTGAAATTCACCATCCCTGTCGAACGCCGCCGCCTCGAGTTTGGTTCCGCCAATATCGATCCTTATCCTCATTAGCGGTGGTTTAATGAAAACTCGATTTCGATGACATTGGTTGTGTTTCTGCCATTGTGTCGATTTGTCTCCGTATTATCCTAGCAACATGCGGGGATATAGGCGTTCTTCCCTTTTCTGCGCGTATCGGCGGTGGTTGCGAATTTTCGGCCTGATTTTGCGGGATTTTCTGAATATGGCGAAGAAAATTGTGATCGTTGATGACAATGAACTGAACACGAAACTGTTTCATGATCTGCGCGTGTCGAAGGGTTACGACATTATTGAGACGGGTAATGGCATGGAAGCACTCAAGATTGTGCGTGTGCAGATGACCGAATCCTGATCGTGAATGACAAGGAATTCTGCGCTACGCAACTCGCTGAATTACTGGCCTCGGACGAACATGAGACAGCGGTCTTCGACAATCTACAGGAGACCATTGAATGTCTGACGGCGGACGACTTCGACATGATCGTTATCGGACTGCGGCTAGAAGATAAGGAAGCTCTTCGTTTATGCGCGGATATTCGGTTGGTCGGTGCCTTAGATCGTGTTGCTGGCGGAAGAAATGGATGCAGATCGATTGGTCAAGTCGATGGACCTCGGTTGCAACGACTACGTTCTGCACCCCGTTGACCGCAATGAGTTGCTCGCACTCTGCCGCACACAAGTTCGCCGCTGGAGGTATCAAGAAAAATTGCGCGGCAATTAAGAACACAGTTTCGAATTGGCGCTGACCAACGGGCTGACCGGGCTCTACAACCGGCGCTACCTGGAAGTGCATCTTGGTGGTTTGATAGATCCGATTTCCGGCGATTGATGGCATCTCGTGGTGACCATATCCGACATCGACCATTTCAAGAAGATCAATGATACGTATGGCCATGCCGCAAGTGACTAGGTGCTCTAAGAACTTTGCGCCCGATTCACCGGACGGATGAGGCCCTGTAGTTGGCCAAGTCAGACGGGCGAAATCGGATGCAGTGCTGGAATGCCGAGAGGAATTACGAATCGGCCGGTTGAGACCGGGTATGGATTGCTCTCAGAATGACAAATGCCGCCCAAGCAGGCGGCATTTCCTTAACGTCAGTCGGCGTATTACTTAATCTTGTCTTCCTTGAACTCGACGTGCTTCCGCACGACCGGATCGTATTTCCGCATGCTGAGCTTTTCCGTCTGAGTGCGTGGGTTTTTCTTGGTGACGTAGTAATAGCCTGTGTCCGCCGTGCTGACGAGCTTGACCAAAATCGTACTATTCTTTGCCATGGTCTCGTATCCGTTTACTGAGGCAACGGGGGAGGCACGATAGCGTCTCCGGGTTCCAAGTCAAGTTCATTCGCGTCGAATCACCCGCACACCCTTGCGGCGCGTCAGTACGGGTGTCTTTACGTCCGCGTGTTTGGGCCGCTCTAGACGCCAATTTCGCCAGGCCTCCTCCAGGACGAATTGCGTCACGCCCATGATCTTGAGGTGTGATATAACATGGCGAAGCGGATGCCAGTCGATATCCTCCAATTCGTTGGTCTCAATAAGCTCGCCGCCGACTTTCGCGCCGTCTGCCATGAAGAAGCGCGTATCGAAACGTATGGGTGAATGGGTCGGTGTTATCGCGCGAACGATGTAGTCCAGTTGTGCTGGCGAGGGGATCAATCCCGCATCGCAAAAGGCGCGGGTCGCTGCTGTGTTTCGGGTTGGCTCGAACGTACCCGATTTGCCGACGAGTACGCCGGTCTCTTCCCAGGTCTCTCTTATGGCGGTCCAGGCCAGGGCCCGTGCACGACGCGGTCCGCCGTGACGCGCCAGACGGACCTCGACATCGTGGCGCAAGTCGAGCATGGAGGCCACGGCGTAATCGCCCCGCTCAAGCGCGCCGCCGGGGAATACGTAAACGCCGGGCATGAAGCGCGCTGACATCGGGCGGCGCCCAAGCAGGACATCAGGATTCTGTTTCTCTCCCTGAAGTAAGACAAGACTTGCGGCATGTCGCGGTCGTACCGGTCGTGTCATGTTCAGCTGCCCGTCCGTGGCTTGGCGAAAGCCAGCACTTTTTCATAAAGTTCACGTTTCCCAAGCACACCTTCGGCGACTTCTAGGTCAAGGTCTTCCCCTTCGTGAGGCTGCCAGGGGCACATTTGCTTCAGGTGGTCGGCATCATCCATGTCGGCGCGCCGTCGGGTTTTCAAATTCCGGCGGATAGAGTCGCCCGCACCCGCAATGAGCGCAGCGATTGCAGTGGCGCTGTCCCGCATGCGGCTGGTGCAGATAGTCGGCAATACTCCATACCGGTTGAGCACATAGCCGGATGGCGCGTGCATCCGGGCCCAGGTAAGGATCAACTCGCCGTCGTTTGGAAGGCGGAGGACCTGTTGGACAGTTCCTTTTCCGAAACTGCTGGCGCCAACGACAATCGCCCGGCCTTGGTCCTGCAGTGCGGATGCAACGATCTCGGCGGCGGATGCAGAAGCACCATCGAGTAGGACGGCAATGGGGAGTTTTGGCATGATCGTGTGGCTGTCGGCGTCGAAATACTGATAACTTCGAGGATGCCGTCCGCGTGTTCTGAGGATTGCACCGGTCGCGAGAAACAAATCGGCGACTTTGACTGCTTGATCGAGAAGGCCGCCAGGATTTCCTCGAACGTCGATGATCAAGCCGCGAAGCCGCGCGCCGAGCGTTACTTCCGCTTGATCCGTCGCTTCGCGCATCTCCCGAAGGGTATCTTGGTTGAAGCTGGTCAGGCGGATGTAGGCGAAGTCGCGGTCTACCTCCATGAAGACCGTTTGCTCGACGATATGGGTCCGGGTCACAGGGACCTTTAACGGCTCTTCGCGAGCGTCTCTCCTAATCGTCAGTAGTAGCTCGGTCCGAACCGGTCCACGGAGCAAATTGACAATACGGCGCAATGGCATCCCGGAAATGGCCAAGTCATCGATCGCGAGGATACGATCGCCCTTCATCAGCCCGGCAATGAAAGCCGGCTGGCCCGGTTTTATCTTGCTGATTAAGGCGCCATCGGTATGCGCTTCGATAGACGCACCAATGCCGCCAAAACCGTCGCGCTTTGCGCGTTCCTCGTGTGCCGCCTCGGCCGTCGAATATCGGGTATAGGAATCAAGCTGATCTGCCATCGTATCGAAAATTGAGGCGTAAATGCTTTCCGCCGTCGCCGCATTCAGGGCCACCGACGCAGTTCGTCCAGATTCAATAAGGTGGACGGCGGCGGAAGCCCACTCGGCGGCACCGCTGGCCAGTTTAGTCTGAGCGGCGGCGCGGCCGTCAATCAAGAGAGCGACTCCATCACTGGCATCGCTTTTCACCGCCGCCAGAGCAGGTTCAATGCGCCGCAATCCGTTCAAACCGATCAAGACCAACTCGCCGATGTCCGCTGTGTCGATGTAGATGTCCTGAATGTATGCGAAGCCCGCGTTGAATACTTCGATGGCGGCAGCGGATTCGAACTGATCTGGAACGTTGGCAACGCCGCTTTTCGCACACCCTGCGGACATTGCGGCGGTCCAAAGCACAAACGAGACGGTCGCGGCGCGAGCCATCCATTGAATGCATTTTGGCCTGCAAGGTTGCAGGGGCGAAATGCGAGCTTCCAACCTATACACTGTCATTAATTCTGCGCGAATTCTTAATCGGTTGGTCGTTAACGCCTGCGACGGCCGTGTCGCTTCGGTATCCGACGCTGCCGGGACTTCCGCGCACGATCGTTGGTTATGTCATCTATATCCGCGAGTTGGAACACCAAGCTTCCGGTTCTCGGTTCCGCCTCAAGGAGTTCGGCGGTAATTGTCTGGCCAAGCGAGAAGCGTAGGCCGCTGTTTTCTCCCTCCAAGCAATGATGTGTCTCGTCGTAATGGTAACGGTCCCAGGGAAGAGTTCGGACGGGAACGAAGCCGTCAGCACCTGTTTCTTCAAGTCTGATGAAGAGGCCAAATCGTGTGACGCCACTGATCCTGCCTGAGAAAATGCTGCCGATGCGATCTGCGAGGAACGCCGACGTAAAGCGGTCGAGTGCTTCACGTTCCGCAGCGGCGGCACGCCGCTCCGTTGAAGAGATTTGCTCGCCAATCGCGGTGAAGGCGTCATCGGCCTCAGTGGGCAAGGCGCCTTCACCGAGGCCAAACTCGCGGATCAAGGTGCGATGGACCAACAAGTCGGCATAGCGGCGGATTGGCGATGTAAAATGGCAATAACGTCGCAGCGCTAGACCGAAATGGCCGGTATCGCCAGGGCCGTAGACTGCTTTTGATTGCGCGCGCAGAATCAGGTCGCTGACGATCTGGAGTTTGTCGGTTTGCGCCGCTTGGGCCAGGATGTTGGCGAAGTGAGTTGGGCGTAGGGTTCCCGGCCGCGCCAGCTTGAAACCGAGTGTGGAAAGCGATTCGCGGAGGGTCTCGACGTCT
>CAXGSZ010000221.1:0-5094 GCA_964012455.1 uncultured Alphaproteobacteria bacterium | reverse complement strand
ACTTTGTGATGTTGGAAATCTTCCCGGGCAGCTCAAGTTCGCCGAAATTACGGCTGAACTCCGCTTGTTGTTCGTCGGTGATGTTTTGTCCGCGAAACACCAGAACGCCGTACTTCACGATCCCGTCGCTGATGATCTTTACGTCTTCCGCATTCAGTGGCTCACGCAAGTCGACGTCGTTCACTTCACCAACAAATGTCGGATGGATTTGCTTGATTGTCGCCGTCATATGTCACTCTCCGTCGGAATTACCGGGCCGATTTAGATGTCCGGATGGCCGTCCTCTATATCACTTATATCTCTCTCGGGGAACCAAGGGCAAAGGACTATCAATGTTCCTACGTCGAGACATCAAGGTCGTGCGCTCACGGGCCTTCGGCGATTTAATTATGGCGACCTGTTAGGAAGTATCATGGAATTTAAGGGCGAAATACAGGTAGAAGCCCCTCGCGAGGCCGTCTATGAAAAAATTCGCGACGCGCGCTTCTTCGTCTCCTGCATCGAAGGGGTGCGGGACCTCGAAGAGGTCGATGCGACACATTACACGGCTGTGATGGAAAGCAAGGTCGCCTACATCAAGATCACATTCGGTGTGGCGGTTGAACTCGTGCGGGAGGACGCACCGGCTCTCATTGAGGCGAAGATTGAGGGGCGGCCCCTGAAACTTGCAGGGCGTCTTTCAGCGACCTCGATCACCCGGCTAGAAGAGGTCGAAGGTGGCACCAAAATCGGATACGAGACCGATTTGTCGCTCACAGGTAAGCTCGGTAGTCTCGGTCGACCTGCGCTTACCGCGAAGGCTAAAGAAATGGAAAAACAGTTTGCCGCGCGCCTACAAGAAGCGTTCGGCCAAGGGGAGGTCGGCGCATGATGCCATTCGAGTTCGCGGAACCTACGACATTGACGGAAGCGGTCGAATTACTCGATGCGGACGACCCGACGGTCCGGCCCCTCGGCGGCGGTACGGCGCTGATGCTGATGATGAAGTCCGGGCTATTCACACCGAGCGTGCTGGTAAGCCTACAGAAGGTCGAAGACAACTACCGGGAAGTTTGCGCTGGAACGGGTGGATCGTTATCCGCGGGGGCTTTGGCACCGCTTCGGGCGTTGGAGTTGTCGGACGCCGCTCCCGCGGTGGTCCGCAGAACCATGAAGACGCTGTCCAATGTCCGCGTGCGCAATGTGGCGACCATTGGCGGCTGCCTTGCCCATGGCGATCCGCATATGGACCTGCCGCCGGTGATGACGGCGCTGGGCGCATCTGTCACGACGGTTGGCCCGGGTGGCACGCGGACCATCAACGTGGAAGACCTCTATGAGGGATACTACGAAACCGTACTGGCATCGAACGAGTTGATTGCGATTCTTGAAGTCCCGGCAACTGCTGGAGTTCGCGCTGCCTACAAGAAAGTGACGACGCGTGCCGCCGACGATTGGCCGGCGCTCGGTGTCGCCGTCGCTCTGACAGGAGAGGGATTGAATGTTGCAGAGGCGCGGGTGGTCGTGAGTGCCGCGACTGAAAAGCCGACGCGCATGAAGGCTGCGGAAGAGCTGCTCATGGGTGCCGATGTAACAGATGATCTCCTGAAACAAGCAGGCGATGCAGCTGTGGACGAGGCGGACCTGATTACTGACCCGCAAGGAAGTGCCGCCTACAAGCGTGAGCTTCTAAGGGTCACGGTCGGCCGAGCGGTGCGGAGTGCATTGGAAGTGGAGGCGGGCTGATGGCGACGCAGATGACAACTGTCATCGGCCAGTCGATCCCGCGTCTTGAGTCGGATGACAAGGTGACGGGCCGCGCCGAGTATATCCACACGCTTCGGCTACCGGGCATGTTGCACGCCAAGGTATTTCGCAGCGATATCCCACACGGTCATATCAAGTCCATCGATACGGCGGATGCCGCGGCGATGCCGGGTGTCTACGGCGTCTATACGGGCGAGGACATCAAACGGGTGATCCCGGAGCCATACTATGGCCCGGCTTTTCACGACCAGCCTATCTTGGCCCTGGAGAAGGTGCGTTACGTCGGTGAGCCGATCGCGGTCGTTCTGGCGGAAGATCCGCATGTGGCGGAAGCGGCGGCGCAGATGATTTATGCCGAGTACGAAGAGCTGCCGGCCGTGTACGACGAGATCGAAGCACTCGACAGTGAGGCCATCGTTCACGACGAGTTAAAACCGGCTGGTACTTTTCCCGACCTCAAGCACTTGGCTGGTCGGCGGGATACCAATATCGCCATCGACTACCATCTGACGCGTGGAGATGCGCCGGGCGCCTTCGACGGCGCGGCTCATGTTTTTGAACATACGTTCCGCACACAGCAGACAATGCACACGCCGATGGAACCCATGGCGACGGTAGCGGAACAGCGCGAAGGTCGGCTCATCCTGCACAGCGGAACACAAAGCCCTTCTTTCGTGCGGATCGAGATCGCGCGACTGCTCGGCTGGCCCGAGAACAAGGTCCGCGTTCGGGTCCCGTTTCTTGGCGGCGGGTTCGGCGCCAAGGTTTACATCAAGACCGAAGCATTGGCCGCGGCACTGGTGCTGCTCTCGGGGCATCCAGTGAAGTATGCCCAGACCATGGAGGAGCAGTTCTACACGATTTCCAAACACCCCTGCACCTTCCGCATCAAAAGCGGTGTCGCCGCCGACGGCAAGGTTTTGGCGCGGGAGTGCGAAGTTTGGTGGAACGGCGGGGCCTATGCGGATATCGGCCCACGCGTGACGCAGAAGTCCGGGTTCACTGCAGCGGGCCCCTACGATATCGACAATGTGAAGGTCGATTCCTATGCGCTCTATACGAACAGGCCGCCGGCGGGGGCGCTGCGCGGTTTCGGCATTCCGCAACTCGTTTGGGCGTATGAGAGCCACACCGATCTGATTGCGAAGGAGCTTGGGCTCGACCCGTTGGCATTCCGGCGGCAGAACATTCTGAAGAACGGCCGTCCGCAGGCTGTTGGCACAGAACTCGTGGATACCGAGATTGACGGTGTGTTGGAGGAGCTTGGACGCCGTATGAACTGGTCGGCGCCGTTCGAGAAGGGAGAGGGGCCGATACGCCGCGGCCGCGGCATTGCGGTCGGTTTCAAGGCGTCGATCTCGCCGACGACGTCGGTTGCTATCGTCAACGTGAACGCCGACGGAAGCGTTGTCGTACATTGCAGTACGACCGATATGGGGCAGGGCTCCGACACGGTGATGGCGCAGATTGCCGCCGAAGTATTGGACGTGCCAATCGAAACCGTCATTGTCGTGCATCCGGATACTGACGTCACCCCGTATGACATGTCGACTCTGGGATCACGGTCGACCTATCACATGGGGCACGCTGTGCGGCTTGCCGCGACCGAGGCGCGTGACAAGCTCGCGGAAATGGCGGACGAGCTCGGCCTGCCGGAAGGCTCGAACGTTCCGGTAAAGGAGGTGTTCATCCGGAAATTCGGAATGCAGGCGGGTAACGTCGTCGGAACCGGCAGCTTCAAGCCGCCCTACCAGCCGACAAACCATGAAACCGGTCTCTCGCCAAACGCCACCCCCTACTGGATGATAGGCGCGACTGGTGTGGAGATCTCGATCGATACAGAGACGGGGCACGTGACGATCGATCGGATGATTAACGTTGCCGATCTCGGTACCGCGCTGAACCCGGAGATTGTGGCAACACAGCTTTCGGGGGCGGCGGTCATGCAACTCGGTTTTACGATGACCGAAGATATGATTTACGACGGCGGGCAGGTCACCAATGCGAACTTGGCCGATTATAAAATTCCGGGTTTTTTTGACATCCCGGTTACTATGGAAAACGCCGTCGTCGAGGCAGAGCAGAAGAGCGGCCCGTTCGGCGCGAAGGGTGTCGGCGAATCAGGCACGTTCGGTGTCTCACCGGCCATTGCGAACGCGGTCGACAATGCCGTTGGTGTTCGTATATCCGACATGCCGTTGACGCCGGAGAAGGTGTTCCGGGCGATACGGGGAGCAGCCAGTCAACCGCTGGAGGAGGCGTGAGATGAGTACTGGAAAACGCACCATCGAATTTACGCTGAACGGTCGCTCCGTTTTTGCCGATGTAGCGCCTCATTGGAACATGGTAGAGATGCTGCAGGGTGTCTTTGGTATGACGGGTGCCCGGGAGAGCTGCGGCCAGGGCCTCTGCGGCTGCTGTACGGTTCTGGTCGATGGCGCGGCGGTTACTGGGTGTCTGCAGCTCGCCACACTTAGTGACGGTAAGTCGGTGGAGACGGTGGAGGGCCTTGCGACGGACGGCGAGCTGAGCCCTGAGCAGCAAGCCTTCATCGAGACAGGTGGTTTTCAGTGCGGCTACTGCACGCCGGGAATGCTGTTGATGGCAAAGAAACTACTCGACGAAAACCCCGATCCCAGCGACGACGATGTGCGGCACTATCTCTCCGGTAATCTCTGCCGCTGCGCGGCGTATCCTGAGATCATCGCCGCAGTGAAACGCGCAGGAGAATTGCGGCAGGAATAGTGCCATGGCGTAGGGCCTGACATCGAAAGAGGCGGCATCCTATAAACGTCTTGGATACCTGTAACCGCTTCGCGCCCTAGGTCCCGATGCGGCTGCCGGCTACCGCGCCAGGCTTGAAGAATTCGAGCGACAGGTCGGCGGGCCGATTACATCCGATAAGGTGGACGGGAAATATCGTTATCGTTTGCATACACTATTGCCATGGGCTCATGAACTGGCGACGCTTCCCCGTGTATTGGACGTGATCGAATTGCTCATTGGGCCTGACATCCTGATCTACATGACGACTTCCTTCATCAAGGAGCCTCGGGCCCTGGCCATCACCGGGTGGCATCAGGATGCGACCCATTTTCGGTCTACGTTTCTACGAACATGTCTTGGACTGGATCTTCCTGTCCCCCGCAACGCTAGAAAGCGGCTGTATGCGGTTTGTGCTAGGCAGCCATCAGGCCGGCCAGCTTGACCATCGGGCCCATACCAGTCCCAGTATTTTAAATACTGGCGGCCAGGAGTTGGCCGATGTGTTCGATCGTGAGTGCGCCATTGCTGCACCTCTTGAAACCGGCGAATTCTCCCTCCCCCACACACTGACGGTCCATCATT
>CAXGSZ010000220.1:0-5098 GCA_964012455.1 uncultured Alphaproteobacteria bacterium | reverse complement strand
TCTTTGAGGAACGCACGTCAATGACACCTTCTATTCGACACTTGATGCGCGGATCATTGCTCATCCTGTTGCTTTGCGTCTTTGTGTCGGATCAGGCCTCGGCACAGAGCGTTAACCTGGACTTCGGTGAAGGAGGCAGTGCGACCGCACGCATCGTCCAGCTTGTGATCCTGCTAACCGTTGTGACGCTCGCGCCGTCAATTCTCCTGATGGTTACATCATTCACCCGCATCGTGATTGTGCTGTCGCTGCTGCGGACGGCTCTCGGTACGCAAGGCGCGCCGCCTAACTCGGTTATGATCAGCCTAGCGTTGTTTCTTACGTTTTTTATCATGCAGCCCACCCTCGAGCAGGCCTACGACTCTGGAATAGCTCCCTTGATCGACGAACAAATCACGGAAGAACAAGCCCTCGAGAGAACGCTTGCGCCGGTCCGAGCATTTATGATCCGCCATGTCCGGGAGAAGGACGTCGACCTGTTTCGTCAGATCGCGAATGTAGGGCCGATAAATAACCTCTCGGAGGTACCCTTGAGGGTGATTGTGCCGGCTTACATGATTTCCGAATTGAGAAGAGCTTTTGAAATTGGATTCCTGATTTTCATCCCATTTCTGATCATCGATATGGTCGTGGCTTCGGTCCTGATGTCGATGGGTATGATGATGCTTCCACCGGTGATGATATCACTCCCCTTCAAGCTGATCTTCTTCGTCCTCGTCGACGGGTGGTATCTCGTCATTGGCAGCCTGGTTCAGAGTTTCGGCGAAATATGACGCCGTTGACCTGACCTCGACGAAACAAGAAAAATTAAGAAGCGGGGAACTATCCGTTCGGTGTCGGTGTGGCCTCACTACCCGATGTCTGGGCATGCGGCTTCGGGTCACCCCTGCTGTTAAGCAAGCGTTCGCGGTAATTTTTCATGAATGCCTGGAATTGATCCACATCGGCGATTCGTCTTTGGATCGTTCCGGCATCGAAACCCACGCCGCCCGACGGCCGTGCAATGTAGTCGAAGGTGGCCGCCAACGGACTCCCCTTCATCCCCGGACCATATAGCTCGAACAATTGGCGCAGTCCCTCTTCGTCTCGATTGAGCTTTAACGCAACTGCCCACAATAGAGCAGTACGCCCCAAATCTTCATCAATCGAATCTCCTTCTTGCGGTGGATCACCTACCAGCCGCTGGTAAACCTTGGCCGCCTCACCCCAGTTCTGTTCACGGAAATAAATGGCGCTTCGCAATTGATCTGCTTCCCGACTTACGTCACCAGCCAGGAGCGCAATCGCGTCGTTTGCCTTTCCGAGTTCAAATTCGGCCTTGGCGCGAATGCGCCGCCGATCGTTTTCGATCTCCAGAGAGACGTTCACATAGAAGCTATCTCGAAGGGCATCCAGCGCCCCCTGCGGATCACGGGCAATCAGGCGGATCAACGCCAGCTTTGTGCCGACCGCAGCTTTCTCCTCACCCCCCAAGCGGAATTTTACCTGATGCCCGAGCAGGTCCGACGCCTTGTCCAATAAGTCCACATTGACCAGCTTTTCGGCAAGCTTCTGAATCATCAAATTGCCTTCAGGTCCGGCCGGCGTGAGTTCCCGAAACTCGTCATAGAGAGCAAGGGCCCTCAGCGGCGAAATATTATCGGCGTCTCCGTCGATGTACAGTTGACGAAAAATATTCTGCATCTTCCGAGCGGCTGCCTGGGCGTCCGGATGTTTGGAAAAATGACTTACGATGACCTTCAAGGTGTTGAGACCATTCCGGTAATCACTATCTGCAATGTAAAGCTCTGCTAGTCTGTCCAGTACCTTGCGCTCAAATGCGTCGCCGCGCCAAGCAAAGCGCAAGCGCTCCAAGCGTTGAACGGCTTCGGAAACCTTAATGGTTTCCTGCTGAAGGTTGAGGTCGACCAATTCATACTCAGCGCGGACCCCGCTCCATACATCGCCGCTGTTCGCCGCAACCTGGTATGCGCCTACCGCATTATCAAAATCGAGCTCATCTCGATACAACCGACCGAACAAATAACTCAAACGTCCCTTATACGTCCGCCCGAGCTTGTCGAGTTCATCGGCAAGCTTGTCACGCCACTTTTGCGCCAACTCCGTCTGTCCGTTTTCAAGCGCGACCGCGAGACGCGGGACCAGCAATTTTCCTTTCAGTGGATTGGGGTAATTTTGCAGAGATGGATCACCCGCATCAAAATTCTTCGATGCCGATGCGATGTCGCCCATGAGATAGTCTGCCGCGCCGCGCCAGACCGAAATGTCCTGGTATCCATCCAGGCGCGAGTCATTGAGCGCCTTCTGCGCCGCTTTGCCGCGCTCCGCAAGTACCAGTGCAGCGCCCTTCAGTGCGACGAACTCGGGGGCCGATGTGGCTTCCAGATCAGTGAACTCGACAACGTCAATGATGCCCAATGCTTCGTGCGCAAACCCATGCGAGAAGTTATAGCGAGCCAGCTCTGTACGCCCCTTGGCGCGGCGTCTCGGACTTTGCTTAATTATGCTGTTCATATACTCCTGACGGACTTCGATCAGCTTATCCAATCCACCCTTTTGCCATTTCGCGGGTTCCAGAAGTTGGGAGCCGATGGCGCCAAACGATAACTGACTTAGTGCCTTTGCATCGAGTTTAGACGGCACGGACACCACTTGGGATACATACAGTCCCCCGGGTCCACCGAAGACGATTGCCTTCTCTAGCTTGTTAAGAACGAGATCAGAATTGAACGTCTCGACAGCGACCCCTTGGGCCGAGGCGAGAAGCTTAAATTCCGGATATGCGCGTTCCTCATCCATACCGAGGCCAGGTTGCGCGACGGTCACGACCTGCAAACTGTCGCCGACATCGGGGTCCGTAAACGTAAAAAGTTGTCCAAATTCTTCGAGCGGCATGAGCAGTTGAGCGCCCTGCGACTCAGTCTGGCTCACACCGAATGCGATCTGCTCAATCGGCCGCATGGGAGATTGTGCGAATTCAATCATCCAATTACTACCGTCGAGCTGGACATTTGAAACATTTATGCCCTCGTTTTTTGTCTGTACTCGCAAGACGGTCGCCCGCCCCGAAGGTACCTGATCCAGGCGTTCGATCAGTGTACTGCTCTGTTTCAGGAGAGCAGCTGTTTGAATTACTGTTCGCTGCCCAAATACGATCCAAACGTATTTGTTCCGGCGGAACGTCGCCATTGTGACAACTTCGGGCCACCCGAAGACAAGAGTTACAGGTTCCAGTGCAACCTGAGGCCCGCTCTCTTCAGCTTTGTCCTTTGCTGCAGGTTGCGCAACGGCAGTCGGTTCTTCTGCCGCCTGCGGTTCATCTGCAGCTTTCAGCTTCTCATCGGCCTTTGGCTCTTCTTTGGATTTCTCTGCCACCTTCTTAGCAGCTGGCGCCCCTTCGGATATGGTTTTCTCTTGAGGTGCTGCATCATCTGACTTCGATGTAACTTGCTTCGGTGGTTTGGCTGCCTCTGGCTTCGATAAAGCGGCAGACGTTTGTTTCGACGTGGTCGCGGGCGATTTTGGGACCAGCAACACCGGGCGCTTGGCTTCTGGCGCCGCAGTGTCGGAAGCCTTCGCCTCCTGCTTTACGGGCACTACGGGCGCTGCCTGCGCAGGAGGAGGTGCCGCAGCCTGTCTCGGCGCTTGTTTATTGGCGTCCCGAAAAACATCAAGGACCACTTTCGTGCCCGCACGGAAGTGACGAATACGCGCGTTGGTGCTAATGCCTACGGAAAATCGCAATCGGCCACCTTCTGCCGCCGCCGACGGGTTTGAAAACCCGCGGCCAAGTCCGCTGCGCACGTTCGCAATATCGACCCGGGCGGGCCGATTGAAATTAAGCGTCACACTGCTGCCATTCCTGTCCAAACTGTACTCGACGGGCCGCGTCCAATCGAATACCAAGCGATCGTACTTCGGATGCTGCCCTTTACGGACGCCAAGCGCAGGGGCGGCGCCACCGCTCTGAGGTACCGACGAATCCGATGCTGCCCTGTTTTTTCGAAGAACATCAATCACGACAGAATTGCCGTTTGCAAAGCTTCTCAGAGAGAAATCGCCCGTGAGGCGAAAAGATGCCGTACGATCATTCGATGAAAGCTCCGCACCAGATACATAATCATTCAATGCGCTGATGGCGGGTCCGAAATTTGCTTTCATCGCCCGGTCGAACCGGACAATTAAATTTCGCCCTGATATTTCCGCCTTGTATCCAACGCTCACCGGCCAATCAAAAACCAGCCGCCCGAACTCGGAATGCCCGCCGCCGCGCACGCGCACGTCTTCCTGCGCGGAAAGTGGAGGTGCAAACAATACCAAAAGCAAGACAAAGTAAACTGGCCACCGTGCGCAAGGCATCAAATTTCACCCGAGTGCGGATGCACCACGACATCAACCCGTCGCGACAACACCTGACGCGCAGATTCGGGGATTTGTTCGTCCAGATGGCTGAACCGCGTATCCGCGAGGCCATAAATTGGAATTTGGCGGTCATAGCCAGTACGCCGAAGCTCGTTCGCGACCGCGGCCGCCCGCGCCAAGGAAACCGACCATTTCGAGTCAAACCGCACATCGGAAACACGCGCGGGGTCCGTATGCCCACGCACATCAATACGATTGCCGATTGCCGCAATAATTCCGCCCATTCGAAACAGTGCGTCCCGCGCGCCATCAGTCAATGCGACGGAGCCGGCGTCAAACATTGCATCACTTGGCAGGGAAACAACCACCAATCCATCGAGGCGATGTACCGCTGCCTCATTCAATAGTGGATCGCCTGACAAATGCTCCTCCAGGACATTAGCCAAGTATTGTAGCGACAAAGCTTCATTGAGTTTAACGGTTGCAATATTTTTTGTCTCTTTTGGTTTCGGTTTTTCTTGTTTTTTTAGCGTCTCGGATGAAGAAATCTGTGAAATTATGACGTTCCATGTCTCTGTCTTAATGTTGCTCATGGAAAACAACATCACAAAAAATGCCAACAGCAAGGCGATGACATCGGCGAACGTCACCAGCCAAATATTTCGTAATTGCAGAGGTTCAGGCTGCTGATCTTCGGTAAACATCGGTTATTCCGAATATTGCTCGAATTCGATTT
>CAXGSZ010000219.1:0-5152 GCA_964012455.1 uncultured Alphaproteobacteria bacterium | reverse complement strand
CCGCCGTATCGGCCATCAAGCCTCCGGCACCGCCTGAGCCCGTTGTAATCCCGATCCTTTTGCCCGCCGGCAACATTTGACTCCAATGCGAGAACCCAGAGGCGATATCGACCATTTCTTCAATATCGTCGCCCTCAATGAGGCCGTAGCGCTGAAACATGGCCCGGTACCCAGAATAGGCACCCGCAAGTGCGGCAGTATGCGAGGCGGCGGCACGCTGCCCTGCGTCGGATCGGCCGACTTTCGTCAAGATGATCGGCTTGCCGGCGCGTAGCGCCTTCTCGCCCACACGCGCGAGTTTCTCGGGCGATTTCACGTCCTCCATGAAGAGCATGAAGATATCTGTCTCGCCGGTATCAAGCAGATGGTCGACGAAATCGAGCTCCTCCAGCGCCGCCTCATTGCCCGTCGTCAGGATGTAATTGAACGGCAACTCTTTTGGCCGACCGCGATCAAAGAAGGAAAAGCCAACGCCCCCGCTCTGCGCAATGGCGGAAATGAAACCATCGGTGCGATAATCCGGCATGAGCGGAGCATCATTCTCGTCGACAGCAGGACTGAACGTGGGGCAAAGGGCTGCCTGCGTGTTTGCAAAACCCTCAGAATTGGGTCCACAAACCGCCATGTCGAACTCCTCGGCGATCTCGCGGATGGCTGCCTGCTCCCTGGCACCGTCGGCGCCCACTTCCTCGGCAAACCCGGATGTGATGATCTGCGCTGCCTTAACCCCATTGCGACCGCACTCGCGCAAGGTCGCCGGTACGAATTCAGCCGGGATAATCAATATGGCCAAGTCTACATGCCCAGGCACATCGCTGATCGTCTTGTAGGCCTTCAGGCCCATGACCTCGTCGCTGCTACGACTAACAGGGTAAACTTCCCCTTTGAAGCCGTGGCCCAACATCACCTTCATGATCCGGCCGCGCAGGATTTCCGAATCGTTGGCGGCACCGATGACAGCCACCGCATTCGGCGAAAGAAAAGCATTCAGGTCAGGCATGAAACATTTCCGGTGGGAGACGCCCTAGCGGAGGCCCAATCCCCTTGCGATGATACCGCGAAGGACTTCGGTCGTGCCACCCTGGATCGTCAATTTCGGCGCGATCATTGTAGCGAACCGCAGCAGATCGTCGAAATTCGCACGGTTACCCGCGTCCGGATCAACAAATGCGGCAAGGTTGCGAACCCTAGCGGGAAGGTCCTGCTCCCATTTCGTACCGAGATCCTTAACGAGTGAGCCTTCGACGACCGGTTCTTTGCCTGCCTGAAGCATCCCGTTCACGGACACCGACATGCGGCGGAGCGTATGGACCTGCGCAACCAGACGTCCTATCCCTTCGGCGCCACGCGCGTCAGGCTTGTCACCAAGCACATTCACCAATTCAGGCAGTATGTAAAATGTTTCGAGGAACCGTTCCGGACCACTGCGCTCGTAGGCGAGCTCGCTCGTCGCCTGTTTCCAGGCCTCATCTTGCGTCCCGAGCATCATGCTGTCGGGAATGAAGGCGTCCTCGAAAATCACCTCGTTGAATTCGTGAATGCCCGTCGGATGCAGGATCGGCCGGCAGGTGATGCCGTCCGTGTTCTTCATATCGACGACAAAGTTGGTCAGTCCGTTACGGCGGTTCTCTTCCGTCGGCTGGGACGTTCGGAAAAGTCCGATCATGTAGTCGGCGTGATGGGCACCGCTGGTCCAGACCTTGCTCCCGTTGATCAGCCAACCGCCTTCAGTCTTGGTCGCGCGGCAACTCGCGGCGAACAGATCGGAGCCCGAGTTCGGCTCACTCATGCCAATGCAGAACATGCAGTCACCCTTTATTATGCGGGGCAAGATGTTCGCCTTCATCTCGTCGTTGCCGTATTTGATGATAGTCGGCCCACTCTGACGGTCTGCGGTAAAAAAGACGCGTGTTGGTGCCGCGACGGCACGAAATTCCTCAGTAACGACATAGCGCTCTAGGAAACTTCGCTCCTGGCCACCATACCGTTTTGGCCACGTCATGCCGATCCAGCCCTTCTCGCCGACCTTGCGGGCAAATTCACGGTTGAGGCCGTTGCCCATCGGTGTGGTGTTCGGGTCAAAAGTGCCATCCGCGATCTCCTCGCGTACAAATTCCCGAACTTCGGCCCGCAATTCTTCGCATTCCGGGGGCAATCTGATGGGATCGAACTGGATAGCAGTCGGCATCGGTACGGCTTCCTTTCTTCGACGCCGCCCCTGCTTGTCTCGACGACGACGTCGGCTAACTTTACAATCGACGGACGACACCGGAAGAGATGCCTCGCCGTACCATAAATATGGGCCGCCGCGCCGATTTGTCATACAGCGCCCGCCCAAAGGAGTACCGTGCAGTTGAGCGAAAACGACAACATTATCGTCAACATGACGACGCGGATTTTTCAGGACTTATGTGATCCGCAAACCGTCAACAACACCGACAATGACGCCTGGAAAGAACCGCTCTGGACCGCACTGGAAGAGGCCGGCTTGACCGCCGGCTTTGTTGACGAGGAGTACGGCGGTGCGGGTATAGAGATCTCCGATGCTTGCGAAATCCTGCGTGTTGCGGGCCGCTTCGCCGTACCCGTCCCTCTCGCGGAGACGATGCTGGGTGGTTGGCTGCTGGCACAAGGTGGAATTACCTTTCCCGGGGGACGGCTTGCCGTCGCACCGGTTCGCGAAGCGGACCGCCTGTCGATTGACGGCTCTGGCGTGTTGAATGGCACCGCCCGTGGCGTGCCGTTCGCAAGCGAGGCCGACACCTTCGCGGTTCTCGCCATGCGCGACGGGCAGCCGGTCATTGCCTGTGCCGATGCGGCATCCTGCCGGATTGCTGACGGTCTCAGCCTCGCCGACGACCCAAAGGACGATGTGATCTTCGACGGCGCGGCCACAACCGACGCTGTGGAGGCGCCCGACGCCTTCGACGCGAATTCATTGCTGATGATGGGGGCATTGGCCCGATCTTGCGGAATGGCGGGCGCGCTCGAAGCCATGCTCGACATTTCCGTGACCTATTCGCAGGACCGGGTGGCGTTCGAACGTCCGATTTCGAAGTTCCAGGCGGTTCAGCACAATCTGGCTCGCCTTGCGGGTGAAGTCGCGGCGGCGGTTTGCGCGGCAGCTTCCGCTGCAGACGCCCTACAGCGAGCAGGCACCTTCGACGATGAAGTCTTCTTTGAGATTGCTGCCGCAAAGATCAGGGTTGGCGAAGCGGCAGGCGAAGGTGCCGGGATTGCTCATCAGGTACACGGTGCGATCGGGTTCACCATGGAGCACATTTTGCAACGCTATAGTCGGCGTGTCTGGTCCTGGCGCGACGAATTCGGCTCGGAAAGTGCCTGGGCCGTTCGACTTGGCGAAGCCGTCGCGGCAAACGGAGGCGACGAACTCTGGGCTCGCTTGGCCGCGAGATAATCCGGAGAAAAGGATTTACAGGCGATGGCAACTCCGCAATCAGGCATCTTCGTCGAAGGAACCCGGTTCCATCACTATCTCGAATATTTTATCTCGAATCACTGTACCGCCAGGGACGTTGCCACGGTTCTTGCAGCAAAGGGTGCGGCACGGGCAATTGTGGCTTTCGGCAACGCCTTTTGGCGTCGGTTATGCAGCCCCGCTCCCAGTGCACTGAAGGATTTCACAACGATTGGGCGGGTGGACGGGTACACGTCGCCGTCGGCCCAGAGCGATCTGCTAATTTGGTTCCACGCCACGGAGCATGATACCAATCTAGATGCGGCGCTAGGTGCCCAACATGCACTCGGGGATGTCGCCGAACAGTCGCTTGATCTTCCGGACTTCGTCTATCGCGATTCCCGCGATCTGGAAGGGTTCATCTATGGCAGCGCCAATCCGAAGGAAGACGCCAGCCTTGAGGACGCCTTAGTGCCCGATGACGAGGCCGGCGCCGGCGGCGCCTTCGCCATGTTCCAGAAGTGTGTTCATGACCGGTTAAATTTCGAAGCACTTCCGGTGCCCGATCAAGAGCGGGGCATCTGGTGGACCAAGCCAGACAGAATTAAACTTAAAGGCGACGCAATGCCGCCTGATTCCCATGTCTCGCGCACCAACGTGAAGCTCGACGGCGCCGCGCTTAAGATTTATCGAAGCAGCGCGCCGTTCGGAGAGGCTGGCAAGAAAAGCCTCTATTTTAGCGCGTTCTCCTGCGATCCCATGCGCTATAATGTGATGTTGCAGCGCATGTTCGGAACTTGGGAGAACAACGAACACGACCAACTGATCCACTACAGCACGCCGACCAGCGGCTCCTATTGGTTCGCACCGTCCAAAGAGGACTTCGCGGCCGCGGGTTGCATCGGCTAACCGGGAGAAAATAGATGCCGACCATTCCTGCCGAACGTCTCAAATCATTGTCCGAAACTATCTTCCAGGGGGCGGGCGTCAGCGCTGTGGAGGCGGAAATCGTCTCTCGCCATCTCGTCGATGCCAACCTCGCCGGTCATGACTCACACGGCGTCCTGCGCGTCATCACCTACTGCGACCGTGTCGAGAAAGGACACATCATCCCAGGCGCGAAGATCGAGATCGAAAAGGAAACGCCAACCACTCTCGTAGTGAACGGAAATTGGGGCTTTGGCTTCACGGTGACGGAAACCATCACCAAGAAGCTGATTGAGAAAGCCAAGACGCAGCAAGTCGCGGTTGGCACCATCCACTACCAAAGCCATATCGGCCGTCTATCGGACTATCCCCTGATGGCGATCGAGGAAGGCATGATCGGCATGATCACCGCGGATTCCGGCCGCAGTCCGAAACGCGTCGCCCCCTTTGGCGGGATCGAACCGAAACTCGGCACAAACCCAATCTGCATGGCCTTCCCGTCAAATTTAGAGGCGCCCTTCTATTTCGACATGGCGACCTGCGCCGGTGCGGCAGGCAAGCTTGAAGTCGCCGAAGCACGGGGCGAACACGTTCCGGAAGGCTGGCTGATCGACAAGAACGGTAATCCAACAACGGACCCGGCTACAGTTAAGGATGGTGGTGCCATTCGTCCGATGGGCGGCAACGAAGGCTACAAAGGTTACGCCCTCGCCGCAATGGTTGAAATACTTTCAGGCCTTCTGACCGGCCTTGGGTTCGGCGTCGAGCCAACCGGCAAGCACAACGACGGCTGCTTCATCGCGATCT
>CAXGSZ010000218.1:0-5156 GCA_964012455.1 uncultured Alphaproteobacteria bacterium | reverse complement strand
CCTCGATAACCCCGCATACAAGCAAATATCCGGCAAGGGTGTGCGCATCTGCAATTCAAGCGCGCAGGCGGTCGCCATCGCGGAATATGTTTTGGCGCATGCGCTCAGCCTGATCCATCCGATCGACGAACAACGCGCCCATCAGGCGCAGAAGGAATGGACGCGCACGCCGTTCCGCGAAGTGGCGAACACCAATTGGCTTATTATCGGCTTTGGACCCATCGGAACTGAAACGGCGAAGCGGGCGAAGGCCTTCGGTGCGAGAGTCGATGTGATACGGCGTTCCCCGGTGACGTCCGCGATTGTCGACCGTGCGGGCACCATGACCGACCTGCCAAAATTTCTGCCCGACGCCGATGTGATCGTTCTGGCCTGCGCGCTGAACGACAATACGCGAAGGTTCGCCAGCGCGGACTTCTTCGGCGCCGTCAAGGAGGGTGCGATCCTGGTCAACATCGCCCGCGGTGCGCTGATCGAGGATGCGGAGATGATCGCCGCCCTCGACCGGGGACAGCTGGCGGCCGCAGCGCTCGACGTTTTCGACCCGGAACCGTTGCCGACCAACAACCCGCTCTGGGATCATCCGAAAGTCCGGGTGACCGCGCACACGTCCTTCGGAGGTGATGGAACCCCCTTGCGCTGGGATCAGCTTTTCTTCGACAATCTCCCCCGATATGTCCGGGGCCAAACCCTCCTGCATGAGGTGAACCCGACGGATATCGTGTAGACCCGAGACCAGGAGGAAGATCGATGCCCACGACCCGACGTCCTCGCAAGCTTCCCTATGACGGCGTACGGAACGGCTGGTACGCAACGCTGCCGGACCCCGCGCCCGCCCGTGAGCTTTCGGGTGACGTCACTGCGGATTGGGCAGTGCTGGGCGGCGGGGCCTGCGGCCTCTCCTTCGCGCGACGGATCGCCGAACTGCGCCCCGACGATAATGTCGTCGTCGTCGAAGGGATGCGCGTCGGCTACGGCACGTCCGGACGCAACGCAGGCTTCATGCTGCGCCATCACAGCCATGGCGGCATCAAGGACCTGGACGCAGCGAAACGCAGCGACCGCTTCTTCCAAGCAGGCCAAAGCTATCTTCGCGAAATCGTCGAGCAGCATCAGATCCGCTGCGACTGGAGCGACTGGGGCCAGATCTATGTTTCCGGCTCCGCCCCCGGCGAGGCACATCTCGACGACGTAGAGGACGGGTTTAATACGCTCGGTATAGCAAACGAGGCACTAGACCAGGACGCGGTTGAAGCCGTCACCGGGACTCGTTTCTATACACGCGGCGTGCGGGTGGAGAGCGGTGGCGCCCTCGTCCAGCCTGCGGCAATGATGCGGGGGCTCGGCGAGACACTGCCGACAAACGTCACCCTCTATGAGGACAGCCCGGTGACTGAGATCCGGAGCGATAACGGATTCACTCTGATCGGCGCTGACGGCACGGTACGCGCGCAGAAACTGATCGTCGCCGCCAACCTGTTCGCCGAGGAAATGGGCCTCAAGCGCCACCGTGTCGTCCCCATCGCATCCTTCGGCACGCTTACCAGCCCGCTCGACGATAACGAGATGAAGCATGTCGGTGGTGCAGGTGAATTCGGACTGCTCCCGGCGAGCCCGAACGGCAGTACCGTACGCCTCACGCGCGACCGCCGTATACTGATGCGAAACACCTTGTGGTATGCGCGTAGCAAGCGTTTCGAGGACGACCTGATTACCCGCATGGAGGACCGACACCGTCAAAGTATTGCCAAACGCTGGCCCGCACTCGAGAATGTCGACTTCGCCGGGACCTGGGGCGGCATTTTGGCTTTCACCCGCAACGAGGGGACGGTCTGGGGCGAGGTGTCGGACGGGCTCTATGTCCTGGTTACAACGGACACCGCACCAATGACCCGCGGCACCGCGCTCGGCAAACTGCTTGCGGAAGACCTTGCGGGCGTCGATAGCGAGGAGTTGCGCGCCCTCAAGGCAGCACCGCAGGCAGCTTTCCTGCCGCCCGACCCTATCCTGAAGTTCTATGCGGAACGCCGAATTAACACGATCGAGCGGGACGAATCCGGCGAGCAATAGGGCGTCCTATTCCTCGAGTTGCGGCAGGCGGTAACGATCCTTGGGATCGTCCCAGCCGATGAAGTTCGGCTTCCGCTTCTCCGCGAAGGCAGCGCGGGATTCCATGCGGTCCGACTTGGCGCCGTGGTTGTGCAGTTTCTCGGCCAACGCCTCATGCGCCGGGCCGACCGTCGGCCGCATTTGGCGCATCATATGAACCGTGTTCACCCTGGCCGCGGGCGGCAGCGTCAACAAATGATCTGCCATCTCCAGAGCGGCTGGGATCAGACCATTCTGACCGTCTACAAGGCGATTGACGAAGCCGAGTTCATAAAACCGCTCCGCCGTGAAGCGAAAGCCGAGGGCCATCTCCATCGCCACCGGATAGGGCAGGTTGGCGACGTGGCCATGGTTATAGCCCCCGAGGAGCCAACGCTTCGCCTCGGAGATCTCGAACAACGCACTGCGGACCGCAACCCGCAGGTCGGTACGCTCGACAAGCATGAAACCGCCGCCCATAGCGAAACCATTGATGGCGGCGATGACCGGCTTCTCCAGGGTGCCGTCCATGAATGGGTCGGGCCGCGCGGGTTTTCGGCCGCCGGGCGCCCCGTCCTGCAGGGATTCCTTCATGTCCTCACCGGCGCAGAAGCCACGGCCCGCCCCGGTAAAGATCGCGACTTCCAAGTCCTTGCTCTCGCGGAAATCGTTCCAGACCTCGGAGAGTTCTGTCCGCATCTCGTGATTAAGCGCGTTCAGGCTCTTCGGCCGGTTCATCCGCACGACCAAGGTCTGCCCATGCGTTTCGGTTTCGACGGTCGACATGACGGTGCTCCTTCGAAATTCAATATTGTTGAGGGGTAATTTAGGGCGGCGCGGTGCGTCTCACACCTCGAGCTTCGCCACCTCTGCCGCCTTCTCACGTGCGGCGGCGGCGAGGAAGGTGAGGTCGGTTCCGGTGGAGACGTAGCGCGCACCCATCTTGACGAATTCCGCGACGAGATCGGGACGTGACGCGAGGCCGCCAACCCCCACGTGCCTGCCGTACTTCGCACAGGCATCGATGGTGCGCGCATAAGCGTCCTTAATAGCGGGATGGTCGAATGCCCCGGCCGGCAGGCCCAATTCCACCAGCAGATCGTTCGTTCCGATCATCACCATGTCGAGACCATTAATCGCCGCAATCTCATCGGCGGCATCAAGGGCCGACTGACTCTCAAACATGACCATCACCGTCGTCGCGGCGTTCACCATCTCATAAAGATCGGGGATCACGCTATATCCTGTCTGCGGGAGGGCACCGGAGACGCCACGTTTTCCGACCGGCGCATACTTCGCCCCCTCGACCACGGTCCGGGCCTCATTGGCCGATTCCACACCCGGCGCGATCACCCCGAGACATCCCGCATCGAGGACACGCGACACATACTCCGGCGTGTTCGCCGACACGCGGGCGAAACAATCAATCCCCGCCAAAAGAGCCGCGGAGGCCAGTTGGTTAGCCGTCTCGATAGAGAGCGGCGAATGTTCGAGGTCTATATAGAAGGTGTCGAACCCCGCGCTCTTAATAATATGGACAATGTCGACGCTCGGCACGAGACGCACGGTCATTGATGAGACGATGCCGCCCACAGCGAGCTTCTCCTTGACCGAGCTGCGAAGGACTTCGCTCATACCGCTCAGCTATAGGTCCGCTGATCCGCCGGTGCGTTGTGGCGCGGCGCGGTTTCGGCGAGATGCTTAGCGGCGAGGCCGAGGCCGCTCTCATAGGGCAGGCCGAGATAGCCGAGGGTCGCTTCAAAACCGCCCAGGGCGCCGAGCAGCATCGGATCGTTGATGTCACCCATATGCCCGATGCGGAAGACCTTATTGGCCAGGAGTGCCAAGCCGCCGCCGCAAGCGACATCGAACATATCCCGTGCCGTGCGTCGAATATCCTCAGCATCGAGGTCACCGCGGACCCGGATCACCGTTAGCCCATTGGCGCGCTGTTCGGGAACCATGGCGTTGAATTCGAGGGCAGCACCCTTGGCCCATTCGCCGACGCAGAGCCGTGCGGTGTCCGCCAGACGCGCGTGACGCGCAAAGACGTTATCAAGACCTTCCTCGTCCACGATCGCGATTGCCTCGCGCAGGCCGAAGATCATGTGTTCCGGAGCCGTGCCGCAGAAGCGGCGGTACTGCTCGAATCCGAGGCGCGCATCCCATGACCAGTATTCACGTAAGGTCTTGCACTGTTTCGTCGTTTCCAGCGCCTTCGGGCCGACCGCGGTGAAGGAGAGCCCGGGCGGCAGCATCAGACCCTTCTGAGAGGCGCCGACAATGACGTCGACACCCCATTCGCTCATAGGCAGTTCCGTGGTGAGCCAGGATGCAATGGCGTCGACCACGAGGAGGGCCGGATGCCCCGCGGCATCGATGGCACGGCGCACCGCTGGCACATCCGATGTGACGCCCGTCGCGGTCTCGGTGTGCACCATCAGCACAGCCTTGATCTTGTGTGAAGTATCCGCGCGTAACACCTCTTCGACGTCGTCCGGGACGATCGCCGTGCGCCAATCATTCTCGACTGTCGCAATCTCCAGTCCAAGAGCCTCGCCCATCTCGCCCCAGACGCGCGAAAATCTTCCAGTCTCCGGCATCAGCACCGTATCGCCCGGCTCGAACAGGTTTACGAATGCCGCTTCCCAAGCGCCGTGTCCCGACGCGGTATAGATAAACACTTCACCCTCATCGAGACCGAACAGCGGCTTCAAGCCCTCGAAGCACTCGACCGCGACGTCCATGAATTCCGGACTGGCAAAGTCGACCGCCTTGACGTGCATGGCATTCTGCACGCGGTCGGGAATATGGGTGGGGCCGGGCGTATGTAGGAACTGCCGGCCGGGGCGATGACGCGTCATGATATGGTTTCCAGTTTGACGTCACTCGAGAACAGCCAGCGAAGATAACGTTTCCCGCCGGCAAGACAAAGTAATTTGCACGTGGCCTCAGACGCCGTCGTCGACTTCGACCCGGCAGGCATTGAGCGCCATGGCGAGGGTGGCGTAATTGCCAGCGGTAAAAATGATGTCAAGGACCTGCTGATCGTTGAAATGTTTCCCGAG
>CAXGSZ010000217.1:0-5183 GCA_964012455.1 uncultured Alphaproteobacteria bacterium | reverse complement strand
ATCAGCCGACACTCGGCGAACGGTGGCTTGGCGCGACCGGTCACGGTACGACGCTGAATAGTGCGCCGGTGCAGACGGCCACATCCGGAACGCTTGGCGAGATCACTTTACACGCCACAACCCCGGAGATGTTTCAACCGGGAGACCGGCTGGCGCGATTCGAGCGTCTCGCCACAGCGGCAAAATATCGGCGTTACGGCACCGATTGCTACGCCTACGGGTTGCTCGCCTCAGGTCACGTGCATCTGGTGGCGGAGGCCGACATGAAGGTCCAGGACTACCTGCCAGTGGTTGAAGTGGTGCGCCAAGCGGGCGGAATTATCAGCGACTGGGCTGGGCGGCCCCTCACTCTTGAATCAGAGGGCACGGTTCTCGCGGCGGCGCATCCCGCACTTCATCGCGAAGCGCTCGATATCCTAACGTCGTAAAGCGCTTCCACGGTTTTCGCGTCGATACTCTGATCGGCCAACCCAGCCGCCTGCTGGGGGACGGCGCCGGGAAATTGTTCCTCGGATTGTTCGCTAACAGAGACGGCTAACTCTTTCGCGGGAGCGAGCTTCGCCGCCACCTCCATCGCGGTCTCGTAACTGGCGGCAACGATCGACTTGACGACGGAGCGCATTTCACCATCCGCTGCAGTATAGACATAATGTGCGGTCCAAGTCTTTCCCAACAGCGGTTCTAGATCGAGTCGCCACAATACGAAAACGACAGGATTGAAAAATCCAGCGTCCAGAATTCGCCGGAGTGCCGCCGAAAATCCAAGGTCAATTTACCGCAAGCGCGACCTTACCTCTTGAGCCGGACGGTCCGGTACACGATGTTAGCGCCAATATTTCTGTCGTAGCCCAATTCGGAGCTGTCCGCATGCCGCTGCCACCGATGAAGAGTTTCCGTATCGCTGCTTTAATGCTGTTCGCCGCCGGCCAGACCGCTGTTGGATCCGAGACCTATCGCGGGCACGGCCTCGCGATGCATGGCGACCTGAAGTACAAGGCCGGCTTCTCGCATTTCAACTATGTGAATCCAAATGCGCCCAAAGGTGGCGAGACAGTGCGCGGGGCAATCGGAGGTTACGATACCTTCAACCCGTTCGTCATTAAGGGTAGGGCCGCGGCCGGCAGCGGCTCGATCTACGACACCCTGATGGCAAGCTCCTCCGATGAGCCGTTCTCGCAATATGGGCTGATTGCAGAGAGCGTTGAGACACCGACGGACCGTTCCTGGGTCTCTTTCACCCTGCGCAAAGAGGCGCGATGGCAAGATGGCAAGCCTATCACCGTGGAAGATGTCATTTGGACGTTCAACACACTGGTCGAAAAGGGCCGTCCCTTCTACCGCTTTTACTACGGCAGCGTCGCCAAGGCCGAACGTATCAGCGAACGTACTGTCAAGTTTACCTTCAGGGCCGGCGAAAACCGGGAGCTGCCCTTGATTCTCGGTCAGCTTACAGTGCTGCCCAAGCACTATTGGGAAGGCCGGGATTTCGAATCCACAACATTGGAGCCGCCGCTCGGCAGCGGTCCCTATCGTATTGCCGCCTTCGAGCCCAATCGGAACGTCGTCTTAGAGCGGGTGCCGGACTACTGGGCTCGCGATCTCGGCGTGAAGAAAGGCATGGACAACTACGGCCGCATCCGGTTCGAGTATTATCGCGATACCACAGTCGCCATCGAAGCCTTCAAAGCGGGTGATATTGATATGCGCTCCGAGAATTCCGCGAAGAATTGGGCCACCGCCTACGATACGCCGGCGGTCCGCAACGGACTTATCAAAAAGCAGGAGTTCAAGCACAGCCGGACGGCTGGCATGCAAGGTTTCGTCTTCAACATGCGCAAGCCGATTTTCCAGGATCGGCGGGTCCGCCGGGCCATCACTTACGCCCTCGACTTCGAATGGTCTAACAAGGCGCTGTTCCACAGCATGTACAAACGCACGCAGAGCTATTTTGACAATTCCGAATTGTCGGCGCGGGGCCTGCCGGAAGGGGAAGAGAAGGCAATCCTCGAGCGGCTGCGCGACAAATTACCGCCGGAGGTAATGACCGTGACCTACGAACCACCATCGACCGACGGCAGTGGCAATGCGCGCCGCAACTTGCGGGCAGCGGCAAAACTTTTGAAGGAAGCGGGATGGAATGTCGACCCGAGGACCCGCAAGCTGGTGAACGGCAAGACGGGCGATCCACTCGTTTTTGAAGTTCTGCTGGTCAGCCCTTTGTTTGAACGCATCGTATTGCCGTTCAAGAAAAACCTGTCGCGTCTCGGCATCGACGTTTCGGTCCGCACCGTAGACACCGCGCAATACCGGGAACGTCTGTCGCAATTCGATTACGATATGGTCGTCGGCAGTTGGGGCCAATCACTCTCGCCCGGAAACGAACAGCGCGACTATTGGACAACGGAAGCCGCGAGCCGGCCGCGCAGCCGGAACCTGTCCGGCGTTGCGGATCCCGCAATCGACGAGCTCGTCGAGTTGCTGATCGCCGCACCGACACGGGCCAGCCTGGTCGCCCGGACGCGCGCCCTCGACCGGGCGTTGCAGTGGAGCCATCTCGTGGTGCCCCACTGGCACATCTCCTATGACCGGATCGCCCGCTGGGACAAATTCGGCATGCCGAAAACGATCCCAGTACAGGGTGTTGTCACCGAGGCCTGGTGGATCGATCCTGAAAAGGAAGCGGCGCTGTCCACGCGCAAGAAAACGGCGAAGTGACCGACTAACGGAACAGCCTCGCCATGCTCGCCTATATCCTTCGCCGATTGCTGCTCATTATCCCGACATTGCTCGGCATCATGATTGTCAACTTCGCGATCGTGCAGGTCGCACCCGGCGGTCCGATCGAACGCTTGATCGCTGAAATTCAAGGCGAGGCGGTCGAGGCGGCGGGGAGAATTTCCGGCAATGTCGGTTCCGAGGTCGCGAACACCGGCCAGGCCGACGCCAGCACCGTTGGGCAGGATGCCGCCAGTAAATACCGCGGCGCCCAGGGCCTCAATCCGAAATTTATCGCGGAGCTAGAGCGCCAGTTTGGTTTCGACAAGCCGGCGCATGAGCGCTTCTTACTGATGCTCGGCAACTACCTCACGTTCGATTTTGGAACGAGCTTCTTTCGCGACCAATCCGTGATCGATCTGATTCTTGAGAAAATGCCGGTGTCAATCTCACTCGGGATCTGGAGCACCTTGCTGGTCTACCTTATCTCGATCCCACTCGGGGTCTGGAAAGCAGTGCGTGACGGATCGCGCTTTGATATCTGGTCGAGCGGTGTCGTCATCATGGGCAACGCCATCCCGGGCTTCCTCTTTGCGATCCTTCTGATCGTGGTCTTCGCCGGCGGACGCTACCTTGATTGGTTCCCGCTGCGCGGCCTCACCTCGGAGAATTGGGACGACCTCACCTGGCCGCTCAGGATCGTCGATTATTTCTGGCATATGACCCTGCCAATTCTGGCAATGGTCATTGGCGGGTTCGCCGGGTTGACCATGCTGACCAAGAACTCGTTCTTGGATCAGATCAATATGCAGTACGTGACGACAGCGCGCGCCAAGGGACTCTCCGAGTGCCGGGTACTTTATGGCCACGTTTTCCGCAATGGCATGTTGATCGTCATTGCGGGATTCCCGGCTGCCTTCATCGGAATGCTGTTCACGGGCTCGATTCTGATAGAGGTCATTTTCTCACTCGACGGACTGGGCTTGCTAGGGTTCGAGGCGGTGATCGATCGCGACTATCCGGTCATGTTCGGCACGCTGTACATGTTCACGTTTCTCGGCCTGATCCTGCACATCATCAGTGATGTCACCTATACGCTGATCGATCCGCGGATCGATTTCGAGAGTCGGGAGGTCTGATCGTGACGGTTACCGGCAATACGTTTCTAGGCTTTGCGATTACGCCGCTTAACCGGCGCCGGATCGAGAATTTCAAGGCCAACAAACGCGG
Organism: uncultured Alphaproteobacteria bacterium; assembly: GCA_964012455.1. Lineage (GTDB taxonomy): Bacteria > Pseudomonadota > Alphaproteobacteria > UBA8366 > UBA8366 > UBA6544. The sequence continues at coordinate 1,238 of CAXGSZ010000217.1, read as the reverse complement.
CTACTGGTCGTTCTGGATATTTCTTGGCGTCTTCGTGCTATCGCTCTTCGCGGAACTCCTAGCCAACGATAAACCTCTGCTGATTTATTTCGACGGCCAATTCTATACACCGATTGTCTCGGTGTATCCCGAGACGGCGTTCGGCGGTGATTTCGAGACCGAAGCCGATTATGGGGACCCTTATCTGGTCGAACTGGTCGAGGCAAAAGGATGGATGATCCGGGCACCCATTCCCTACAGCTACGACACCCATGTCGCCGACCTGCCGGGACCGGCCCCCTTCGAGCCGACAACGCAGAACTGGTTCGGCACTGACGATCAAGCACGCGATGTCCTGGCGCGGATGATCTACGGCTTCCGCATCTCGGTGCTGTTCGGGCTTGTACTCACGATATTAAGTTCCGTCGTCGGTATCAGCGTCGGCGCAATCCAAGGCTATTTCGGTGGTTTGGCGGACCTGATCGGACAACGGCTTATTGAAATATGGAACGGCATGCCGGTGCTGTTCATGCTGATCATCCTGGCCAGCGTGGTTCAGCCGAACTTCTGGTGGCTGCTCGGTCTGATGCTTCTGTTTAGCTGGACGGCATTGGTCAGCGTTGTACGCGCCGAGTTCCTACGTGCCCGCAATTTCGAATATGTGAAGGCAGCGCAAGCCCTCGGTGTCAACAACGGCACCATCATGTTTCGCCACGTGCTCCCAAACGCTATGGTCGCGACAATGACCTTTCTGCCGTTCATCACCTCAGGCTCCGTGGTGACACTGACATCGCTCGATTTCCTCGGCTTCGGGCTGCCGCCGGGCTCGCCTTCGATCGGTGAACTCCTGAAGCAGGGAAAGGATAACTTGCAGGCGCCGTGGCTCGGCATTACGGCATTCTTCGTCATCGCCTTCATGCTGTCGTTACTGGTTTTTATCGGAGAAGCGGTGCGCGACGCCTTCGACCCGCGTAAGGTGCAACGATGACCGACCAACCACTGCTCTCTGTTCACGATCTCACTGTGGATTTCGACGTTCCGGGCGGCCCCGTGCATGCGGTGCGCGGTGTGTCGTTTGATATCGCCCGCGGCGAGACGGTGGCGCTGGTCGGAGAATCCGGATCGGGCAAGTCCGTGACCGCGCTCTCGATGATGCAGCTTCTGCCATATCCGGTGGCGAGCCATCCGACAGGCTCAATTCGGTTCGCAGAAGAGGAGCTGGTCGGCGCGCCCCGCGCTGTGCTTCAGCGAATTCGCGG
>CAXGSZ010000216.1:0-5195 GCA_964012455.1 uncultured Alphaproteobacteria bacterium | reverse complement strand
CCGCTTGGGCATTCAGGCATTCGAGCCTGTTTTGATCGAAGGAAAGGCGATCCAGCTGCATCCGCTGGTTTGCGCCGCGTTTAACGCGGACTTTGATGGCGACCAAATGGCGGTGCATGTACCGCTGTCCCTCGAAGCACAGCTCGAAGCGCGTGTACTGATGATGTCAACTAACAACATCCTGTCGCCAGCCAACGGCAAGCCGATTATCGTGCCGTCGCAGGATATCGTGCTGGGCCTTTACTATTTGACGCATGAACGCCTCGATCACCTGGGCGAGGGTATCGAAATCGCGAACAAGGACATGCTGGAAGCCGGGCTTGAGAGCCATGATATCCAGATCCGTGATCCCAAAAATCTCGCTTCGGAAGTCGACACGAGCGAGCCGGCGAAGGTTCTGAAGTCACTAAAAGCCGGTGGACTGAAAGCGTTCCGCGTCCCGCGTTTCGGCAATATTGGCGAAATCGAACACGCGCTCGCGACAGACGCGATCTCGCTGAACGCACGGATTAAGGCGCGTTACGATACGATCGACGAGGAAGGCGAACCGATTACAACCGTGGTCGTGACTACACCCGGCCGCATGTTTCTTGCGGAAATCCTGCCACGAAGCAAGGACGTCCCGTTCAGCCTGATCAATCGTCTTTTGACTAAACGCGAGATCACCCAAGTGATCGATGAGGTCTATCGCCATTGTGGACAGAAAGAGACCTGCATCTTTGCGGACCGGATGATGTCGCTCGGCTTCGGCCAGGCGGCGCGGGCTGGAATTTCGTTTGGCAAGGATGACTTGGTTATCCCGGATTCGAAGCACAACCTGATCAACGACGCCCAGGATATGGTTAAGCAGTACGAGCAGCAGTATCTCGACGGCTTGATTACCAAGGGCGAGAAGTACAACAAGGTTGTCGATGTCTGGTCGACCTGCACGGACGAGGTCGCGGGCGAAATGATGAAGGTAATGTCGTCCGGCGAAGGCAGCGAACTAAACGCCGTCTACATGATGGCGGATTCCGGTGCGCGTGGTTCGCCGGCCCAGATCAAGCAGCTTGCGGGCATGCGGGGTCTGATGGCGAAGCCGTCCGGCGAAATCATCGAGACGCCTATCATCTCCAACTTCAAGGAAGGCTTGAGCGTCCTAGAGTACTTTAACTCGACCCACGGCGCTCGGAAGGGATTGGCGGACACGGCCCTGAAGACGGCAAATTCCGGTTATCTTACACGGCGTCTGGTAGACGTGGCCCAAGACTGCATTGTCATCGAGGATGACTGCGGTACAGACGACGGCCTGACCCTTGAGACGGTGATCGAAGGCGGTGAGGTGATCGAAAGCCTTTCCGAGCGGATAGTTGGCCGCTTTGCGGCGGACGATGTTCTGGACCCGCTTTCCGGCGAAGTGATCATCGAGCGCAACCAGATGATTACAGAACCCGAAGCCGACGCCATCGAAACGGCGGGCCTCGATCAGGTCCGTGTCCGGTCGCCGCTGACATGCGCAAGCCGCCGTGGTGTCTGCTCGCTATGTTATGGACGCGATCTGGCTCGTGGTACTTCTGTGAATGCCGGCGAGGCAGTCGGTGTTATTGCAGCTCAGTCGATCGGTGAGCCGGGTACCCAGCTGACCATGCGGACATTCCACATTGGTGGGGCCGCGCAGCGTGGCGCTGAACAGTCTTCCGTTGAGTCTTCGATGGATGGTACGGTTAAGGTTGAGAACCGCAACGTTGTTATGGACTCAACGGGCCGCCCCGTTATCATGGGTCGAAACTGCGAACTCGTTCTGCTGGATGAGCAAGAGCGTGAGCGGGCCCGGCATCGAATTCCCTACGGCGCGCGGTTGTTCATCGACGAGGGCGATGTTGTAAAGAAGGGCGATAAGCTCGCAGAGTGGGATCCCTATACCATTCCGATCATCACCGAGAAGGACGGTATCGCAAACTATGTCGATCTGATCGACGGTGTTGCAGTCCGCGAAGTTATGGACGACGCGACGGGTCTTTCTTCAAAGGTGGTGATTGACTGGAAACAACAGCCGAAGGGCTCGGAACTCCGGCCGCGTATCACTCTCCGTGACAAGAAGAATAAGGTGGTACAACTGCCGAATGGTTCAGAGGCCCGCTACTTCATGTCGGTTGACGCGATACTGTCTGTTGAGCACGGTCAGGAAGTACAGGCCGGCGACGTCGTCGCGCGTATTCCGAGGGAATCGTCGAAGACACGCGATATTACGGGTGGTCTGCCCCGTGTCGCAGAACTCTTTGAGGCGCGGCGTCCGAAGGATTATGCAATTATCAGCGGTGCCGAAGGCCGGGTCGAGTTCGGTAAGGACTACAAGACCAAGCGGCGCATTGTCGTCGTGTCGGACGAGGAAGGTATTGATCCGACGGAATATCTTATTCCGAAGGGCAAGCATATCACCGTTCAGGAAGGTGACTATGTCCGCAAGGGCGACTTGCTGATGGACGGCAATCCGGTGCCGCACGATATCCTCGAGGTTCTTGGCATAGAGGCGTTGGCGCGGTATCTCGTCAAGGAAATACAGGATGTCTATCGTCTGCAAGGTGTGAAGATCAATGACAAGCACATTGAGGTTGTCGTGCGCCAGATGTTGCAGAAGGTAGAGATCGGTGATCCGGGCGACACCATCTTCTTGACCGGCGAGCAGGTCGATCGGGAAGAGTTCGAGGAGATCAACGAGCGGACGAGAGCGGACGGCGGCGAAATCGCAACGGCAATTCCTGTACTTCAGGGCATCACCAAGGCGTCGCTGCAGACCAAGTCCTTCATCTCCGCGGCCTCTTTCCAGGAGACAACGCGTGTCCTTACAGAAGCGGCGGTCAATGGCAAGGTCGACACGCTGGACGGCCTCAAGGAGAACGTCATTGTTGGCCGGCTAATTCCCGCGGGAACCGGCAGCCACATGAATGAAGTGCGAGCTATTGCGCAGGATCGCGACAAGATCATCATCGCCGAACAGGCAAAAGAGGCTGCGCTAGAAGCTCCGGCGGAAGAAGTGGAGCAGCCAGAGGTCGCTTAATGTAACGATAGAATTGAAATTGGACCGCTTGCGTAATTTAATCGCCTAAGTACGCAGTGGCCCGATTTTTTTATTAGTATCGGAAATCGCTCTGTTTTCTGCGATTTTAGTGTTGACGCCATATAGGGCCGTAACTAGTATGCGCCCACTTTCGCGGGGGTGACTGGCTGTAGGTGTCGGTTCGAGATCTTCGGACTGGGGCAAGCCTAGACGCAGTTCCACGAAATCAGAGGAAGATACATTGGCCGATTGGTCGGCCATTTTGGAGAACCGGTTTGCCCGGGGGCGGAGCTTTTTCGTGCTTTGGTCAAACGTTTGTCGGTTACACGTATTTTTAGGCGGGTGACCGATCGTTGTTTGAAAAAATTTGAGGGTCAGCGTATGCCAACGATTAACCAGTTGGTCCGTAAGGGGCGCCAGGACAAGCCGACACGTAACAAAGTTCCGGCATTGGAGGCATGCCCGCAGAAGCGTGGTGTTTGCACGCGTGTCTACACGACGACACCGAAGAAGCCGAACTCGGCGTTGCGAAAAGTCGCACGTGTCAGGCTCACCAACGGTTTCGAGGTTACGAGCTATATCCCGGGCGAAGGTCATAACTTGCAGGAACACTCTGTCGTGATGATCCGCGGCGGTCGTGTGAAGGATCTGCCGGGCGTTCGCTATCACATCATCCGCGGCACATTGGACACGCAGGGCGTCGAAGATCGTCGCCAGCGTCGTTCGAAGTACGGCGCCAAGCGGCCGAAGTAGGGTCCGGAGACAGTATCATGTCGCGACGCCATCGTGCAGAAAAACGGACCATCTTGCCTGACGCGAAGTTTGGCGACGTGGTGTTGAGCAAGTTCATCAACATTGTCATGCGGGACGGCAAGAAGTCGACTGCAGAGGGCATCGTCTACGGTGCGCTCGACATGTTGCAATCGCGCGGGACTGCGGATCCGGTTCAGACCTTTCATGAGGCGATCGACAACGTGAAGCCGCAACTAGAAGTTCGGTCGCGGCGTGTCGGTGGCGCCACCTATCAGGTGCCGATGGATGTTCGCCCAGATCGCGCGCAGGCGCTCGCGTTTCGTTGGTTGATCCAGAACGCACGTTCGCGTTCAGAAAATACAATGACACAAAGGCTGTCGGGAGAGTTGCTCGACGCCGCGAATAACAGGGGTGGGGCGGTCAAGAAACGCGAGGACACGCATCGCATGGCCGAGGCAAACCGGGCTTTCTCGCATTATCGCTGGTAAGCCGCAGTAAGAGAGTTTTTGACGGATGGCACGCAGTACCCCGATCGACCGTTACCGTAATATCGGCATCATGGCGCACATTGATGCCGGTAAGACGACAACGACTGAGCGCGTTCTTTATTATACTGGCCGCTCACACAAGATTGGCGAAGTCCATGACGGAAACGCCACGATGGACTGGATGGAGCAGGAGCAGGAGCGCGGTATTACGATTACGTCGGCCGCGACGACATGTTCTTGGCTGGATCACCGTATCAATATTATCGATACCCCGGGTCACGTTGACTTCACCATCGAGGTGGAGCGTAGCCTCCGGGTCCTCGACGGCGCGGTCGCAGTCTTCGACAGTGTCGCAGGGGTTGAACCTCAATCCGAGACAGTATGGCGACAGGCTGATAAATACGGCGTGCCGCGTATTTGTTTCGTCAATAAGATGGATCGCATGGGTGCGGACTTTTTTCGCTGTGTCGACATGTTCGTCGAGCGGTTGGGTGCCGATCCGCTGGTCATGCAGTTGCCGATCGGCGCGGAATCAGACTTCGCCGGCTTGGTCGACCTGGTTAAGATGAAGGCGATCATCTGGAAGGAAGAGACCCTCGGCGCGGAATTCGAAGAGACCGATATTCCAGACGATCTTGCTGTGATGGCGGCGGAATATCGCGAGAAACTGGTCGAGACGGCGGTCGAGCAGGACGACGACGCGATGGAAGCTTATCTCGAAGGCAATGAGCCGGACGAGGATACGCTCCGAGCCTGTATCCGTGCGGGAGCGGTAAGCCGGGCTTTTGTCCCGGTGCTACTCGGCTCCGCTTTCAAGAACAAGGGCGTCCAGCCTCTGCTAGATGCGGTCGTAAATTATCTGCCCTCGCCGGTGGACGTCGATAACGTTAAGGGCGTCAAGATGGATGGTGAGACGG
>CAXGSZ010000215.1:0-5196 GCA_964012455.1 uncultured Alphaproteobacteria bacterium | reverse complement strand
GCGTCTGGCGCTGGGTGTGCCGGTTGATCCGATGGAGGCGCTCGGTTGGAATGGTGATGCGATCGAAGCCCAGGCCTTTGCCTATCTCGCCGTTCGAAAGCTGGAAGGCTTGCCGACTAGCTTCCCCGAGACGACGGGGGTTAAGAAGCCTACCTCGGGTGGTGTATTTTTTTGTCGACCAGCAGATTAATTAATCAGTGACAGCTTCTGGCTCCGAATACGCAGCCATCGACGTGTCGAGGTAGTTCCCGACGATTCCCTCAACGTTCTCCAGCTGATCGTGGAAGAAATGATTGGCACCTTTGATGGTGTGGTGATCAATCTCAATGCCACGTTGCTGGCGCAACTTTCCGACCAAGGTTTCAATTGAATCTGCTGGAACGATATCGTCGAGGTCACCTGACAGAAACAGTCCAGAGGAGGGGCAGGGCGCCAGAAAACTAAAATCATACATATTGGCCGGCGGGGCGACAGAAACGAATGAAGTAATTTCGGGCCGCCGCATCAACAGTTGCATACCAATCCAGGCGCCGAACGAGAAGCCTGCGATCCAACATTGCGACGCGTTTTCGTTGTAGCTTTGCAGCCAGTCGAGCGCCGCAGCGGCGTCTGACAATTCCCCTTCGCCGCGCGCAAAACTACCTTGTGAGCGCCCGACGCCCCTGAAGTTGAAGCGCATGCAGGCAAATCCGCGCTGCAGGAATATCTGGTATAGCGTGTAGACAACTTTATTGTTCATCGTCCCGCCATGTTGCGGGTGTGGATGTAGCATCAATGCAATAGGCGCATTTACTTCACGCCCTGGCTGGTACTTGCATTCCAGCCTTCCTTCGGGACCGTTGATGATGACTTCTGGCATTTTCTTCCAGTCGTTTTATGTCTCAAACGTTGGTGAGGTTCCCGCGGGTTTTGTCATGATTGCGGAGACCGACTCATTGTTCCCGCCAGTTGACCGTGGCGAGCGGCATATCTATATCCGACAGGTAGCGACCAAGAAACCCGTAAATTAAAGGTTGTAGCCCAAAGTGTCGGCCCGGCAAATGTCGGGCGAGGCGATGCTCTGGAGTAAAGATTAGGTGGCCGACGAGATGTTCAAGGCGATTCGTGGGGACATTAGGGGAATTAAGGAACGTGACCCGGCGGCGCGATCGTCGGTTGAGGTCGTCGTATGCTATCCCGGATTCCATGCAATCATGTTACATCGTGTCGCGCATTGGGCATGGAAACGAAACCTGAAGCTCTTCGGGCGTTTTCTCTCGCAGGTTGGGCGGTTCGCGACTGGTATCGAGATTCATCCGGGTGCCGTTATAGGAGCGGGTTTCTTCATTGATCACGGGATGGGTGTGGTGATTGGTGAAACAGCAGAAATTGGTGAGCGCGTTACTCTCTATCACGATGTCACGCTCGGCGGCGTCGCCCCGTCAATTGATTCCGATAGTCAGCGGGATCAAAAACGTCACCCGACGCTAGAAAATGACGTCATCGTAGGGTCTGGAGCACAGATTCTTGGTCCTGTTACGGTAGGGCGTTGCGCACGTGTAGGTGCGAATGCGGTTGTGACCAAGGATGTGCCTGAAGCCGTCACCGTCGTTGGCATACCCGGACGCGCGATTCCCAGGCATACGGGTAGCCGTTCTCTGGAATTTTCCCCATATGGGACGCCGCTCGGAGATATTCCCGACCCGGTCGTGCGGGCCCTCGACGGATTGATGGAGCAGGTCACGGCACTGAAGACGCGTGTCGAGGAATTGGAGGCGCAGGTTGAGGGAAGGCCGGAATCGATCGATACGCGGGACCTCTCACAAACGCAGGCAACACGGTGTCCGCCGCCCAAAAAATAGAAAGTCCAATACACAAGAGATTTGCGCGCACTTAACGGCGTCTAAATCTATAATTTCTCTTGACGATTGGTTTGACGTTCGGTGCAGAGGTCGTGCGACTTACGACGAAGGGTCGTGATGGCGATGATTGAACTCGCTAAACACGGTGAATAGCGGCCAGTCGCGCTGGCGGAAATTGCGGAAAGACATGGAATTTAGTTGTCTTATTTTGAGCAGTTTTTCTAGACGCAGCGGTAAGCGCAACTTACTCAACTTATCAAGAGCATTCGTGGCCCGGGTGGAGGGTATCTTCTCGCCGGCGAGGCATCGACGATGCCGGTCTCCGACATCGTCGCCGCTGTCGATGAACCCTTGCGGGCCACCCGCTGTGCTCATGGGGCGCCACTTGGTTGCACTGGCGCCAATGAGCGTTGTCTGGCCCATCAATTGTGAGTTGAGTAATGTAAGCACATTCATATGTCCCTAAGCTCCGTTACTCTGTACGATCTTGTCGAAGGACGTATTCGAAGGAGCACTTTGGCGGCTAACGGCAACGTTGCATAACCGCCATACTAGGTTCTGCAGGCGTCCGAATAGGCACTGGAGTTTCCGTGGCTTACTTTGACCACAACGCATCCGCGCCGTCTTCTCCTGAGGTGCAGGAGGCGGTTACCGCGGCACTTCGCGATTACGGCAATCCGTCTTCGGTTCACGCCGAGGGTCGCGCGGCCCGCAATTGCGTGGAAGAGGCACGAGAAGAGGTCGCGGCTCTCGTCGGTGCGCATGCTGAGAATGTAATCTTTACCAGCGGCGCGACAGAAGCAAACAATCAAGCACTCCGCTGTTGTGACCGTTCTCAGGTCGTCGCTTCGGCGATCGAGCACCCGTCCGTGCTCGAGTTATCGCTGGAAGATGCACGTATTCCCGTAAGCCCGGATGGCGTTACGGATTTGGACGCACTCTCGGAAATGCTGAAACAACGGGGCCGCGTTGTCGTCGTTTCGGTCATGGCGGCAAACAATGAGAGTGGCGTCATTCAGCCGATCAAAGGTGCAGCCGAACGAGCGCATGCAGTCGGTGCTTTGTTTCACTGTGATGCTGTACAGGCGATGGGACGAATTCCGTTCGATATAGAGTGCCTCGGCGCGGATATGGCAACAATTTCTGCTCATAAGCTGGGTGGACCGAAGGGCGTGGGTGCCCTTGTACTTGCGGATGGCATGGAGACCGAGGCCTTCATGCGAGGCGGCGGTCAGGAACGAAAGAGGCGTGGCGGCACGGAGAATGTTCCGGGGATTGCCGGATTTGGAGTAGCGGCGCGGGAGGTGCGGGAGCGGCGCCTTTCGATTGGCCGGGTAGCCAATCTCATCGGTATTCTCGAGAGACGCGCCGAAGCCGCGGTGCCGGAGGCGGTAATCTTCGGCGAGTTTGTGCCCCGGATTGCAAATACATCGCTGATCGCTCTCCCGGGCGTCGACGCGGAGACTCAAATTATGGCGCTCGATCTCGCTGGTATCTCGGTCAGTTCGGGTGCTGCATGTTCGTCGGGAAAGGTTGGCGAGAGCCATGTATTGGCTGCGATGGGTGTCGAAGAAGAATTGGGGCGATGTGCAATTCGTATAAGCCTCGGTTTCGAGAATACGGTCGAGGAGGTGGACAAGTTCGTCAAGATATGGAGCGGCCTTAAAAAGATGGCGTCGTAACGTAGAATGTCCAAAATGACTTTTATTGATCGAGATGGTAACGAATTGACAGTCGAAGCTCCTTTGGGTGACACCATCCTCGACATTGCGCATGCAAACGACATCGACATTGAGGGCGCCTGCGAGGGTTGTCTGGCGTGTTCGACTTGCCATGTAGTTGTTGAAGCGGACTGGTATGAGAAGCTGCCCGCACCGACTGAGGACGAAGAGGATATGCTGGATCTAGCGTTCGGTCTGACACGTAGGTCGAGGCTCGGTTGCCAGATCGCGATTACCAAAGAGATGGACGGACTGCGCGTCCAATTGCCATCTGAAACACGAAATATGCTGCTCGATTGACAATGAAATGACGTCCGCAAATTCTCTATTTGACCGCTTGAGAGAAAGTTGCGCCGAAGACTGGCAAAGGTACACAGAGCATGAATTCGTGCGCCAGATCGGCGCCGGCACGCTGCCCGAAGCGGCATTTCGTTACTATCTGATTCAGGATTATCTCTTCTTGATCCAGTTCGCGAGAGCATACGCACTCGCTGTCTATAAATCGGATACGTTGGGAGACATGCGCCAGGCTGCGGGTGGCATGTCAGCGATCCTGGATATAGAAATGGGCCTCCACGTCGAGTTTTGTCGCGGGTGGGGCTTGAGTGAAGACGGCATGATTGCGGCGGCTGAAGATGCGGCGTGTATGGCGTATACACGGTATGTCCTCGAACGTGGCATGGCGGGCGACTTGTTGGACCTACATGCCGTTTTATCGCCGTGTATTGTCGGTTATGCCGAAATCGGATCTGCGCTTGCGGCTAACGCAGGGCAGGCCGCTATGGACAATCCTTATGCCGCCTGGATCGAGATGTATGCGGGTAATGAATATCAAGAAGTAGCGGAATCCGAGAAGGCATTCCTTGACGACCTGATGTCGCGTCGCGGGGGTGATGGAAGATTTGATTCACTCGCCAATACATTTCGAAAAGCAACGCGGCTGGAGGCCGATTTTTGGCAAATGGGGCTCGATCATGCGGCCGATTAAGTGTTGAGTTTCGGCAATTTTCCTCGTCGTAATTACGCCCTTGTCCCTTGCGGCACAGTAGGCACCCAGTGTAATCGTACGTTTTGTTTCCTAGAGGGCAGTGACACCACAGGTTCAGAATGTCGGCCGCGTCGAAGCGTTGGAAATAGTAGACCTAAGAGCGCGTATCGAGGGGTTTCGGGAGCGTCAGGCGTTCCGCGAGACTCGATCCGAAGAATAGGCGTTATCCATCGACGTTCCGCTGGCGGCGACCATATCCATCTTCAAACGTATATTCATCGACTGAGTGGGAGCCATCTGTCATGACGACAATCGAGTTCTTCTTCGATTACTCCAGCCCATGGACCTATCTGGCATTCGACCGGGTCGAAGCGTTCGCAGATAAGAACGGTGCGGAATTGATCTGGAAACCGTTTCTCGTTGGTGGTGTCTTTAACAAGGTCAATCCAAGTGTATATCAACGCCGCGAAAATCCGGTGCCGCCTAAAGACAATTACTATCGCAAGGACATGGAGGACTGGGCGCGTTATCAGGGAATTACCTTGATTAAGCCAAGTGTCTTTCCGGTGAACAGCGTGAAGGCGCTGCGTGGTGCGTTCGTCGCTATTGACGAAGGAAAGATTTCGGCTTACTCCCGAGCGTGCTT
>CAXGSZ010000214.1:0-5216 GCA_964012455.1 uncultured Alphaproteobacteria bacterium | reverse complement strand
GAACGCCGCCTTCGTTGCGCCGAACGCGCCGAATCGCTATGATCAGGGCCTGTCCGGATATCAGTGGATTTCCAGCGACATCCGGGTCGAGGCCGAGGTCATTACGGCGGTTCAAGAATCGGCTGCAATCCTCAACGCTTTTATCGACAAGGAACTACAGGACCTCGGTATCGGACCGGACAAGCTGGCGCTGGTCGGATTTAGCCAGGGTACCATGATGAGCCTCTACACCGTTCCGCGCCGGGCGCAGCCGATCGCCGGCGTGCTTGGGTATTCGGGCCGTCTGGTCGGTGGGGATCAGCTGGCGTCAGAAACCGTCAGCCGAACGCCGATCTTCCTTGCACATGGCGAGATGGACCCTGTCGTCCCCGTCGAAAGCATGGATGTCGCGGAGAAGATTCTTTCCGAGAGCGGATTCTCCGTGCAGACGTTGCGCTGCCCGAACCTCGGCCACAGTATTGACGAGGACGGCCTGGTGCAGGGAACGCAGTTCCTGCGCACCGCCTTTGGCGTCTAGGGCAGTCATGCCGCTGCAAAACCGCATGACCCCGCATGGCGAGATTGAGGCCGATCCGGCGCGTGGCGATTTCATGGGGAATCGCGGCATCCTTCACAACGCGAACCGGCAGCTGGGCCGCCGCCGTTGGGCGCACGACAACTGGATTATCTGTTACACCTCGTTCCGCGGGCGCCATCGCACGGTGATGTCGCCATGCCGCTACACGGAGCTGTTCTTTCTCGACGAGGCGGTCGCCCTCGCCGCTGGGCACCGCCCTTGTTACGAATGCCGGCGACAAGGCTACCACGCCTGGACAGAGGCCTGGCGCATCGCCCATGGGGCCGCCCAGCCGCCGCGCGCCAAGGAAATGGACCGAGCGCTACATATGGAGCGCGTTGATCGTGCGACGCGTCGGCAGAGGACCTGGTCCTGCCACTTGAACGACTTACCGGACGGCGCATTTGTCGCCTGGGAGGGGGCGCCGCATCTCGTTCTCGACGATCGGCTTCTCCCCTGGCATCACACCGGATATACCTCGGCAATATCGCGGCCGTTGACAAAAGTCGCGGTGTTGACGCCGCCAACATCCATTCGCACGCTTGCCGCCGGGTTCCGTCCCGCCCTGCACACGACGGCCAAGACCTCCAAGATATGACAATGCGAAGAAATTTCTCCGATTTTCACGCAATATATTGTGCATTGAGGGCAATTCGTTTATCCAGCAAATGTCCACTGGAGAAGCCCACGTAAAGGGGAAAAACAGTTGGTTTGGGGTTCGAAGGAAAATCCGGCCCTAGTCTTGAATGCTGACTTCCGTCCGCTGAGTTACTTCCCCTTGTCTCTATTGGAGTGGCAAGAAGCCGTGAAAGCGGTTGTCACCGGTCGCGTAAATGTGATTTCCGAATACGATCAGGTCGTGCGCTCACCTTCATTCGAACTGCGCCTGCCGAGTGTGATCTCCTTAAAGGAATACGTGCCGCAGATGCGCAAACCCGCCTTCACGCGGTTTAACGTGTTCCTGCGCGACCGTTTCGTCTGTCAGTATTGCGGAGTGGCGCTGCCATCGCAAGAATTAACCTTCGATCATGTGATTCCGCGCTCGCGGGGCGGCCGCACCACGTGGGAGAACGTCGTTACCGCTTGCGCGCCGTGCAATCTGAAAAAGGGCGGCCGCCTGCCGAAAGCGGCGCGCATGTTGCCGAAACGCAAACCGGAACAGCCTACAGCGTGGCGCATGCAGGAAAACGGCCGCCTGTTCCCGCCGAATTTCCTGCATGAAAGCTGGCGCGACTATCTCTACTGGGATACCGAGCTCGAGGCGAACTGAACAGCTAGAGCCGGATCGACAACCAAATCGCCGCCCGCGAACCCGCTTTCACCAATGCCGACAGTACCGGATATCCGGCCGCCTGTTCCGCTTCGTGCTCAAGAGCGGTATCGCGATGTTCAAGCTCCTCGGCACGAAACTCTTCGATCGTCGCCTTCAAGGTTGCATCCTCTGGCCCCAATCGAGCCGCCTGCTCGCGGTAATGATCGTCGATCGCCTCTTCGACGGCGACGGTGCAAGCCATCGCCGCGCGCGGTCCCATCCGTGCAGTCATAGCGCCGAGCGCGAAGCCGGCAACCCGCCAGAGCGGCGACAACAGCGTCGGACGCACCCGGCGTTCAGCAATCAGCCGGTCGAAAGTTTCGTGATGGCGTTTTTCCTGCTCGGCCATTTCAGCGACCGCGTCGCGCGCCGGTCCCGGCGATAAGACTGCTAGCTGGCCTTCGTAAATCCGCACCGCGCCAAACTCTCCCGCATGATCGACACGGATCATCGCATCGACTGCCGGTTCTGGATCACCCGGCAGATAGAGCGGCCCTGGCCTATCCGGCATGCGACATCTCCCGATGGCGCCAGAGGACGCAGAGCCCCCCCACACCGAGGGCTAGCGAAATCAAAAAATTGTACCCCGACATGGTAATCCCAAACAACGACCAGGCCACTTCAGCGCAGCGAACCAACGGCGCGCTCATGATCTGCTGCCTTAGCGCCTCAACTGAATTCAGTATCCCACTCGCGCCACCGCATGAGGCGGGGCCCTGCCACCAGTGCTGTTCCACACCAACGTGGAAGCCTGCGACGCCCGCGCCCGAGAGGATCGCGATGGAAGACGCGCCTGCAATTACCAACTCCATGCCGAAGCGCCCGCGCAGTAGCAACGCCAGACATCCGAGCCCAACCGCAATCCACCAAGGCCATCGCTGATAGAGGCAGAGCACACACGGTTGCAGGCCGCCAAGGTGTTGGAAGGCATAGGCCACCGCGAGGACAACAGCCCCAGTCCCCGCCTGAACGCCGATAATTCGCGTAGTGTTTAATTTCTCACTCAATGCGATCAACGACATGATCTTCCACATGTGGCGGCTGCGCACTGCCTTATAATAGCTTGATCAGCAGGAATCCGCAAAACAACACGATGACGAATACGATGCTCAGCAGTTCCACGTGCTTCTCGATAAATCCGCGGATCGGCGGTCCAAACTTCCACAAAAGCGCTGCCTCGGCAAAAAACCGCAAGCCTCGGCTCAACAGCGATGCAATAATGAAAACTACCGGATCGAGCGCGAAGACGCCGCTTGCGATGGTGATCACTTTGTAGGGAAGCGGTGTCAGCCCGGCCATCGCGACTATCCAGGCACCATACGCCGCATAAGTGCCGCGGAATTCTTCGAACTTGCCCGCATATCCATAGAACTCGACGATGCGCGCGCCAACAGCATCGTAGAAGAAGTAGCCGATCGCATATCCCGCAAGCCCGCCGAGGACTGATGCTACCGTGCAGACAGTGGCAATCCGCCAGGCCGCCGCGCGATCCGAAAGCACCATCGGCACGATCATTACATCCGGCGGGATCGGGAAGACCGAACTTTCTGCAAAAGAGACGAGCGCCAGCCACCAAATCGCTTGAGGATGCACCGCCAGGTCGATGACCCGGTCGTAGAGCCGTTTGATCACCGCCGCCATCCCTCCGACGTTAGGCAGGCGCCCCGAAAGATTTTTGCGGCACGCCGCGGTTGAGTGAAAGATGCGTATGGATCCCCATCCAGGGGGCGTCAACGCCGGCGCGCCGCATACCGACCGTGCCCCGACCAGGCCGTGGGTAGGGATCGCCGTTGTCGTGGAACCCCGTTGAATCCCAGACCAAGACGGCAACCGCAAAAAGCCGATCCGGCGAGACACGCACCTGCAGCGTATCGGTCAGAAAACGGAAGTCCTTGATCGTGCCCCAGATGCTTTTCCACTGCTTCTCGATGACAACTTCGCGCCCTTTAACGATATCCATCCAAGTACCGAAGGCGACAAGGTCCTCAGCGAACATCGGCCGGGCGGAGTCGTAGTCGACACTCGCCACATAACAGCTCCAAGTATCGAACCAAGCCTTGATCGAAGCGTGATCGTCTGCGGCAGCGCTCATCCCGGTCTCCTGCGTTTGAAATTGGTGAGGATTTAGTAAACGGCGGCGTCTGATTTGGGAAGCGGCAAGTTGGCGCCATAGGATCACAACGACACATTGATATGGCGCATGCGAGGGTTAGGTTGTTGGCGACGCAACTGGGGGAGGTGGCGAATGGCTTTGCCGCTGGATAATATCCGAGTGCTTGACCTGACGCGGGCCGCCGCCGGACCGTTTGCAACGATGATTCTCGGTGATCTCGGCGCCGACGTGGTGAAGGTCGAGCCGACGCCGAAGGGCGACATGACCCGCTTGTGGGGTCCCTACGATCACGGTATCGGCATCTACTATCTCAGCATCAACCGCAACAAGCGCTGCCTCGGCATCGATTTCCGAAATTCGGATGGGCTGGCGACGCTGCAACGCCTGGCGGCGGCGGCCGATGTGGTGGTCGAGAATTTCAAACCCGGCACTGCGGAAGAGATGGGCCTCGGCTATGAAACCGTGAAAGCCACAAACCCAAGGGTCATCTATGGGAGCATCTCTGGGCTTGGGCGGACCGGCCCGTACGGCACCTGGCCAGGTCTCGACCAGATTGCACAGGGCATGTCCGGCATGATGAGCCTGACCGGCCAGCCAGGTGGCGAGCCAACCCGTTACGGCGTGCCGATCGGCGATTTCACCGCCGGCATGTGGTGCGCCCTCGCCATCACGGCAGCGGTGGCACAACGCCACGTGACTGGCGAGGGACAGCGGGTGGAGACGTCCCTGCTCAGCGCACTCGTCGGCCTACTTAGCGTCCAGGGACAGCGGTACCTCAGCAATGGCGATGTGCCGGGACAGACGGGCAACGACCATCCAACCATCTATCCATACGGCATCTTCGAAGCGCAGGACGGGCCGCTCAACGTGGCGACCGCGCGAGAAGAGCATTGGCAGCGGCTCTGCGCCGTCATGAGCCTGGAGGAGCTGATTGACGATCCAGATTATGCCAGCAACGACACGCGAATGCGAAACAAGGACGCGCTGCGCGACATACTTAACGCCCGGTTCCGAACCCGCAACGCGATCGACTGGACAGAAGATCTTATGGAGGGCGGCGTGCCGTCCGGCCCAGTCTATTCGCTCGACAAGGTGTTCAACGATCCACAGGTCATCGATCAGGCCATGGTGGAACGAGTCGAACACCCTACCATCGGCGCACTCGATTTGCTGGCCAACCCGATGAAAATGGACGCGTTCGAGGGACGGTCCGTGCGGACGCCACCACCGCTCGT
>CAXGSZ010000213.1:0-5236 GCA_964012455.1 uncultured Alphaproteobacteria bacterium | reverse complement strand
ATGTCCTGGTTCTCGTCTTCCGTGCCCATAAGAAGGAAATCCGTGGTGACTCCGTATAACCGTGCTATGCGGACAAGCAGCCAAAATGGTGGCTCACGGAGCCCTTCTTCATATTTCATATATCGATGATATAATATATCCAGACGCGCGGCAGTTTGCTTTGGCTGCCATCCGCGAGCGCGGCGAAGGCCACGCAATCGCCTGCCAAATCCTCGGCGGACAATCTCAGCGCTTGGTGGGTCATTTTTTGCCATCAAGTACACAGCAACATGAATTGAAGTTTTAAACAATCGATCAGATTCGACAATATGTCTGTCCGTGCAGAGACATTATGTCAATAGTTAATTGCTATAGCTGACAAATTCTTCCAACGACGCGATACTTTATCGGGCTTTGAAGTTGATATCTGCCTATGGTCGATTTCATCGTTTGCCGGATGAGCGACAATTTATGGGTCATACGGTATTATTTCGCGAGACTGCAGCCTTGCATAGCAGTAGCCAACTACTCTTGTAAGTCTGGTCCGTTTCTGGCCAACAAATTGCTGGCGCCAAACGTTCAGTTGCAGAATCTAGCGAGGATTTTGAAATGGCTAATACGAGGAACTGCGCAATCGGTCGCACTCTTCTTCAAAAGCATATAGTTATCTTGGTACGACGTTTAGATGGAAAAAATGGTCCAGTGCGGGTCGTGCCACGGCAGGAAGGTAAAGCGGGTATGCGTCCCAGGGCCCGCGTCTACTCGCGCAACCCGCTAGAGACCTATATTTCCGCCGGAAAGTCATCAATTATAAGCAGAAATCGGCGGGAGATGTACTCAGGCGATTGTGGCAAGCCGCGTCTCTTGAGCCCAGAATTATCGGTCGATACGAAGAATTCGTCGATGCGGCGCGTTCCCGCAACGCTGTTGTTCGCAAAGCAAAGGCATATGACAAGTGACGGAAAGCGGCATAGGCAGTTGGTCCGATTTCCTCGGATGAGGTCGTTGGGGTTTGCTGCACGGAAGAACCTGTCCGTGGTGCGACTGAGATCGAGTCTTGTGCCGTAGGTTTGATGTCCTGGCCAAATATTTCGGTATTTAGGTGATGCCAGTGACCGTCATACACGACTTGCCATAGCAGAAGCAGTACTCGCTGTGAACGAAGAGACCGGCCGGCGACGAGTAGTGACTTCTCCCGCCTCTTTCGAACGTGTATTGGACGGCTTTAGCGATGGTCGTACATTTACCTCAAAATTTTCGGATCGCCGCATTCCCAACCGCAGGAATGTACTACGCTACCTTGCAGAAAATGCGAAACACGGGGAAAGGACGTTCCGTGCGTGACGCCTCGGTGTTTGGTCCCAACTAGTTTGATGGATAGATTTCCTGCTGCGGAGCCACAAGAGTTGGCGATTATCAAGAAACTTTCCAATCACATCCGCTGGTTGGCGGGAAAACCCTCGGCTGAGCCGATGTCTGCTCCGAATGTGCCCTGGCGGGACGTAATAGAAGTCAGATGGTTGGATGGCAGCGAGGCCGCCCCGGATCAATCAGATGGCAGTATCTAACTATACGTGATACATCACGCGGGAATATATCCCTTACAATCCTAGCCCTTCACAAAAAAAAAGCTTTCACGACAATGCCAGGTGGATTTCGGTCGCGGTGTGTCATCGTCGTTTTGGTAAACCCGTCACGGCGGACAATCAGCTGCTTCGAAAAATACTCTCAAGCACGATGAACCGACCGCAAGGGGCCGATATCGCACCGGCGTTGTGCCAGGTGAAGCGTATTGCATGGTCGTATTTTCGGCAGTTTGCAGGCGCAATATCGGGCGCCCGACGTGAATACGCGCCGACGGACCCCGGTATCAACCGTGATCGCTATGTTTAATCCGCATCGTCGCGGAACCAAATCAATCCAATTATTTAACCCACAAAATGTATATGTGCTGCTAATTTTTAGAACGCCCATAGTTGCAGCGAGGTGCAGAGGCGGTTCCACGCAGCGTTTGGTTGCGAGAAGGTAATTAAATATGCGGATGTTTTGGCTGTGAGTTACTGATTCTCTGAAGCGAGTTCGGATCAGTTAATGGCTGAATTGGAATGGCTGGACAAAATAGGAACCAATGCTCGAGTCGCGCCAATTTGTTCTAATTATGTTCTATAATAGTTCTAAGTTTATTTCCTTAAGGTGCGAGGGGGTGTAGACAAAACGGAAAAATAAATTCGGTTTTAATACCAAGTTCACATCGGAAAATAACCGAAATGAGTAATTATGCACGATGGTTTACGAGCTACCGCCAGAGGTCCAGGACCGCGATGTCCAGGATGCCGCTCAGGCGGAACGGCGCCAGCAAAGGCTCGCTGCAGGGCGTGAGCCAACAATACGGATTTCCAGACTGTGCGCTGGCGGCGCGGCACCCACGCAACAAAGGAGGGCGGAAGTGTGATGATAAATGCGACCCCAGAGACAGTAAGCGATTGTATTGCATCCTACCTCAAAGATGTGTTTGTCGAAATGGGACTGTTACTCGCCGTGTTTAAGTCGACGATTTTCGTCGTAATGTTCGGGCTCTTTCCTCTCTTCGCGATGTGGCTTGTCCCGAAAGCTTGGCGAGGCTGAAAAGCTTTAACAGCAAGGTTTCGAGGGCGGGAAGACCTTGTCGGCCGAGAGTTAGACCCGCGACCTGCTGGTTTCGAGTTAACCGCAACGAAGGAGTGAAGCGGAACTTCTGATCAATCGATGTGGAGTGTCTGACAATGCGTTTATAATTGTAAATCGATAACGATATTACCTCTGTCATCGAGATGCGCGCGCGCATTCGGCGGGATAAGACAGGTCGCGTCGTATTCTTCTACGATGCAGGGACCGTCGAATGGAGATGCTAAATCCGCTCGATGCAAAATTCTCGTCTCCCGCCACCCAAGTTCGGCGCCGAAGTATGCCCGGCGTGATGGAAGCGCATCGACATTCGCGGCACGCTCAAACGTCAGGCTCTCCGGAATTCTGGGGCTATCCGGAATCCCCGACCCAATCAGTTGCGCGTTGACCAGTTCGACCGGTTCATCGGGACCGGCGCGGTGGCCGTACGTTCGCTCATGTTCCTGGCCGAACGCTTCCTCCAAACGGAAAATCTTATCGGCATCAAGATCGCCGTCAGGTGCCGATACTGTAAGTTCGAATATCTGGCCCTTGTAGTGCATATTGGCAGCCCTCCGGAACCGCATCTGGTCTTGACTGAATCCGTCTTTCTCCAATTGCGCACGTGCTTGTGCTTCAAGTGTGCTCCAAACTTCCGTGAGCTCGTTTGGCGACATATCTCGCACGATACATTGAACCGTTCGCGAATAGTGGTGCTCGACATCGGCATAGAGCAGTCCGAACGAACTGAAGAGACCTGGTGAAGGAGGCACGATGATCTGGGACATGCGCAATTCCCGAGCCATCCCGGCAGCAAATAGGGGGCCGTTTCCGCCGAAAGGAACCATCGCATATTGCCGCGGGTCTCTGCCGCGCTCCGAGGAGACCGCGCGAATGGCGCGTATCATATTTGAAATTGCAATTTGATGCGCACCGTAAGCGGCGTGCTCGAGCGTAAGACCGAGTGGTTTGGCGATCTTATTCTCCAAAACTTCGCGACTCCGCGATGCATCAATCTTTAATTCACCTCCAACCAAATATTCCTGATTGAGGTAGCCGAGAGCGACGTTTGCGTCCGTGATTGTTGGTTCGGTGCCGCCGATATCGTAACAGACAGGGCCAGGGTGCGCGCCGGCGCTCTGAGGACCGATCTGCATGGAGCCTCCGGCGTCGATCCAAATGATCGACCCGCCTCCGGAACCGACTTCTGCAAGATCAATTGCCGGTACCTTCAGTAGGTATCCGGCGCCTGTCATGAGCCGCGAACCCGTGAGGATTCCCCCACCCACCTGAAACTCATGCGAGCGTGTATATTCCCCATCCTCGATAAGAGAGGCCTTTGCTGTCGTGCCTCCCATATCAAAGGTAATAATGTCCTGTAGTCCAGCCTTGCGACCGAACGCGTGACCGCCGACAACGCCGCCCGCCGGACCGGACTCAACAATATTGCAAGGAAGGTGTCGAGCGGCTTCAGCGGTCATCAGGCCGCCGTTTGATTGCATGAGAAGAAGTGGTGCCTGGATGGATGCTGCCGTGAACTGCTCCACCAGACTAACCAGATAGTCGGCGACAATTGGCAGGAGATAAGCATTTATCACGGTTGTCGAAGTGCGTTCGTATTCCTTGATCTCCGGCAGCACTTCAAAACTAATACAGACTGGAATGTTTGGGGCGCGTTCGGCAACGACTTCTTTAATTATTTGCTCGTGGATGGGATTTGCGAACGAGTTGATTAAGGAGACGGCAATTACCTCAACTCCCTCCGAGACAAGGCGGTCTACAACGTTCACCGCTTCCTGCCGGTCAAGAGCCTGAACAACCTCTCCCTTGGAATTGACGCGCTCATCGACAACCAGCCGTAAATATCTTTCGACAAGCGGTGCCGGTTTCTCCCAATGTAAATCGTAAAGCCGAGGCATTCGGAGATTTCTGATTTCTAAGACGTCCCGGAAACCCTTAGTGCCGATCAACCCGGTCTTGGCCCCTTTGTGCTCCAGAATTGCATTTGAGGCGACGGTAGTGCCGTGGAGTATTTCCTGTATGTCAGCGCCTGTCAGACCACATGTCTTAAAGACCTCATCAAGGCCTTCCAAGATCGCGCGAGCGTAATTGCCGACGCTTGAGGAAATCTTCTTCGTCAGAACAGACCCGTTCTCATCCATTAGGACGATGTCTGTGAAAGTGCCGCCGATATCGACGCCTATCCTGTAGTCACTCATTTTTAGTCCGCAATCCTATTATGCTGGAGGCCTATTCGGCAGCGTCGAGCGCTTCTTCAGTGCCGTCGTCGTCCCATGAGACAAAGGGCGCCTTCTCCCACCTCCGACTTAACCGCATTTGCTCTCTCAGGGATGTGGTGCCGTCGATATCAACGCGCCACGCCTCAGTGTCGACGATTACGCCGTAACCGGTTTGCGCGGCTTCAGAGCTGACCAGTTCGTTTCGGACATCTCGAAGCACATCGGAGGGGTTTCGCTCCAGCGGATCGCCCCAACCACCCCCTCCGGCGAGTTCATGTCGGAAGACGTCGCCGTATTTGATCATCATGGTTGGTTTTGAGGTGAGTTTTTTGTTTTCCCTTTGCGGGTTCAGATAGTTGGCGGACGCTTTTCCG
>CAXGSZ010000212.1:0-5237 GCA_964012455.1 uncultured Alphaproteobacteria bacterium | reverse complement strand
GTCATTCTCTTCCTGGAAGATCTTGGTTACTGCAAGAAGGGCGAAGGCGGCGCATTCGTCGAGGGCGGCCGTATCGGACCGGGCGGAGAGCTTGCCGTCAACACATCCGGCGGTGGCCTCTCGTATTGCCATCCGGGAATGTATGGATTGTTGGTGTTGATAGAGGCGGCACGGCAGATTCAAGGTGTCTGTGGCGAACGCCAACAGGACAACGTGAACCTGACACTGGCACACGGCAACGGCGGCGTACTGTCGAGCCAATGCACGGTCATCCTCGGCAGCGAGGATACGCTTTAGGCTAGCCGTTTTCCGCCAACACATGACCCGCAAGATAGAGCGAACCGCAAATCAGGATGCGTGCAGGTCCGTGTATGTCGCCGACAATCCGTCGCACGGCGTCAGTGACGCTTGAGGCTTCGGCACCCGCGAGGCCGATAGAGGCCGCCGCACGCACGAGGGCATCAGCGGATAGGCTTGCGTCTTCTTGAGGGATAACAACCGCCTGAAAACCGGAGGCCTGTGTCACAAGCGGCGCCAGGAACGCCGCCGGGTCCTTGCTATCCAGCATGCCGCAAACGAGATGCAGCGGCTGCGCGTCCCAATCGGCGGCGACGGCAGAAAGCATTTCTCCTGCCGCCGCATTGTGCCCACCGTCGAGCCATAGCTCCCAACCCTCCGGCAAGAGGTCGACGAGCGGACCGCGGGTCAAATGCTGGATACGCGCCGGCCAATCGACCGTTCGCAGCCCGGTCACTATGTGCGAATCCAGCACCTTGAATTCCGAAAGCTTCTCCAAACCGGCAATCGCCAGTCCGGCGTTGCCAATCTGATGCGGCCCCAGCAGCGCGGGTAGCGGAAACTTTCGGGATCCGTCGGGCGACGCGTATACCAATTGACTTGTCTCGGAATGCGCGCTCCATTCGCGTCCCGCCCGAAAAAGTTTCGCACCGCGCGCTTCGGCTTCGGTCTCGATCACGCGACCAGCCACATCGGCCTGCGGCCCGATGACTGAAACGACCCCAGGTTTTTGAATGGCGGCCTTCTCGCCAGCGATCTGAGCCAGTGTGTTACCCAGAAACTGCATGTGATCCATCGACACCGGCGTGATCGCCGTCAACGCTGGTCGGTCGACTACTGTCGTGGCATCGTAGCGGCCGCCGAGACCGCATTCGAGCAAGACAATATCGGCCGGCGTCTCAGCGAACGCTTTGAAAGCCGCCGCTGTCGTGATCTCGAAATAAGTGATGCCATCACCGGCATTCGCCCGCTCGCATGCCTCCAAGAGACAAAACAACTCTCCCTCGTCTATCAACCGGCCTGCAAGTCGAATTCGCTCGTTAAAGTGCACCAGATGCGGGGATGTATAGACATGCACCGCGTAACCCGCCGCCTCCAACATGGCGCGCATTAACGCGATACTGGAGCCCTTACCGTTAGTACCAGCAACATGGACGACCGGCGGCAACTTCTCGTGCGGATCACCCAGCCGCGACAGGAGTGTCAGGATGCGCCCGAGTGACAAATCGATCTTCTTTGGATGCAAGCGCAATAGACGCGCAAGGACGGCGTCGCTCTTCGCCATCATGTTTCTCAATCAGGCCGTGCTGGCAGCAGTTCGGCGGTTGTGTTGACTTGCGGGCTTGGATGCCGCAGCAACCGAATTATACGCCCGAGCGTCTCACGCAAGTCCTTCCTCTCGGTGACGATATCCACCATACCGTGTTCCAAAAGGTATTCCGCTGTCTGGAAATTCTCAGGGAGGGTTTCGCGCACCGTTTGCTCGATAACGCGAGCACCCGCAAACCCAATCATCGCCCCCGGTTCGGTAATATGCACATCACCGAGCATGGCAAAACTTGCAGATACGCCGCCCGTCGTCGGGTCAGTCAGTAGGACGATGTATGGAAGGCCCGCCTCTTTTACCATCTGTACGGCAATGACCGTCCGAGGCATTTGCATCAGCGAGAGGGCCCCCTCCTGCATACGTGCGCCGCCCGACGACGTGACGGCGATCAAAGGCGCTTCATGATTCACTGCATACTTGGCCGCAGTCACCAGGGCCTCGCCGACCGCTACACCCATCGACCCGCCCATAAACGAGAAATTCAGACCCGCAAGAACGATTTCGACACTGGCGAGCTTACCGTGCGCGACGAGCGCCGCATCACCAGAACCTGTCTTGCCACGCGCTTCCTTGAGGCGGTCGGTATATCGCTTATCGTCGCGAAATTTCAGGGGGTCCGTAACAGCGGTAGGCAGATCGATCTGTGTAAACTCACCATGATCGAACAACATCTCGAACCGCGTCGAAAGCGGAATCCGCATGTGATGACCGCAGTTCTGACAGACATGCAAGTTCGCCTCGAGATTGCGATGAAAGATCATCTGACCGCAACTGGGGCATTTCGACCAAAGGTTCTCTGGTACGTCCTTGCGCTGAACCAGCGCCCGAATTTTCGGGCGGACGAAATTGGTTAGCCAACTCATGCGCTGCGAACTCCAACCGCGAGTTCGGAAACAAATGAGAGAACATTGCGGGCTGTATCTGGCCTCCGTTTACCGTCAGCATCTAGACCTTCAAGAACACGATCGACAATCGCGGAACCAACAACCGCGGCGTCGGCGCTCTTCGCAATCGTCGCTGCCATCTCGGGCGTCTTAATACCGAAGCCGACCGCGACCGGCAGATCGGTGTGGGATTTCAGCCGTATAACCGCTTTTCGGGTGGCGTCTTCCGGCGTCGACGCGCTGCCGGTAACGCCGAGTATTGAGACGTAGTAGATGAACCCGCTAGCGTTGTTCAGAACCTTCGGCAAGCGTTCGTCATCGGTCGTCGGCGTCGCCAGGCGTATCCAGCGAATACCAGCGTCGATGGCGGGTTTGCAGAGCTCAGAGTCCTCTTCCGGCGGCAAGTCGACGATGATCAACCCATCGATTCCCGCCGCCTTCGCATCGTTAAGAAACGCATCCACCCCGTAGATATAGATCGGATTGTAGTATCCCATAAGTATGATTGGCGTGTCCTGGTCTTCGGCGCGGAACGTAGCGACCAGTTCCAGTGTATTAGCGAGTGTCGCGCCTGCTTTCAGAGCGCGCAACGAGGAGGCTTGAACAGAGGGGCCGTCCGCCATCGGGTCTGAGAACGGCATGCCCAACTCAATCATATCGGCGCCCGCCGCGGGCAAGCCCAAAATGATTTCGCGTGCCGTTTTTTGATCCGGATCACCAGCCGTGACAAATGTGACCAAGGCGCCTCGTCCCTCCGCTTTGAGGGCTGCAAATCGCCTTTCAATGCGACCTTCGTCGGCCCTCATATGTTTTGCCCCAAGGCTTCAGCAACCGTAAAGATATCCTTGTCGCCCCGACCGCACATGTTCAAGCAGATCAGATGATCCTTCGGCAAGTCGCCGGCAAGACGAGCTACATGGGCAAGTGCGTGCGACGGTTCGAGCGCCGGAATAATGCCTTCAACACGCGAACACAATTGGAAAGCTTCCAACGCCTCATCATCCGTTATCGAGACGTAATCGACCCGCTCTATTTCCTTGAGCCAGGAATGCTCGGGTCCAATTCCCGGATAATCTAGCCCCGCTGAAATTGAATGCGCTTCTTTGATTTGCCCATCGTCGTCCATCAGAAGATAGGTCCGGTTTCCGTGCAAAACGCCTGGCGCGCCTCCAGTAAGGGATGCAGCATGTTCGTCTGTATCAAGCCCCTTACCCGCCGCCTCAACACCAAACATGCGCACGGACGGGTCGTCCAGGAAGGGGTGGAACAACCCAATCGCATTGGAGCCGCCGCCAATGCAAGCAACGAGCGTGTCGGGAAGCTTGCCTTCGGCTTCTTGCATCTGAATGCGTACTTCGTCGCCGATCACAGATTGAAAATTCCGGACCATCTCGGGATATGGATGTGGCCCGGCCGCGGTGCCAATCAGGTAGTATGTGCTCTCAACATTTGCCACCCAATCCCGCAACGCCTCGTTCATGGCATCTTTTAGGGACTTCGAGCCGCTTCCCACGGGCACAATCTCTGCGCCAAGTAACTTCATACGAAAGACGTTCGGCTTCTGCCGTTCGATGTCCTTCGCACCCATGTAGACGACGCAAGGCAGATCGAACAGGGCGCAGACCGTCGCCGTTGCGACGCCATGCTGGCCGGCGCCTGTTTCCGCGATGATCCGCTTCTTTCCCATGCGCCGCGCAAGCAAAATCTGGCCGATCGTATTATTGATCTTGTGGGCACCGGTGTGATTTAGCTCATCGCGCTTGAAGTAGACCTTGGCGCCACCGAAATGAGACGTAAGCCTTTCCGCCAAATACAGCGGACTTGGACGTCCAACATAATGTTTGAGATAACGATCCATCTCCTCCTGAAAAGACGGATCGGCTTGAGCCGCTTCATACGCTTTCTCGACTTCGAGGATCAACGGCATCAGGGTCTCGGCGACATAGCGGCCGCCGAATATCCCAAAATGCCCTTCATCGTCAGGACTGTTTCGAAATGTATTGGTCTGCTGTACAGCGCTCATACTCGGCCACGTCCCGTTCTTCTTGTCATCAGACGGCGGTCATAAACCAAGGACCGCAGCAAGTCCACATACCGCTGGCCCGATCACCGAATTTCCGCAACCGCGCCGAGGAAAGCGGTGATCTTTTCAACGTTCTTGCGACCCGGTGCATCCTCGACACCCGACGACGTATCGACGATCGCCGCCTCCGATAGGGCAACAGCTTCCTTAACATTGCCGGCGTGAAGACCACCCGCGAGCATCCACGGCAATGGCCATTTGTGGCCCGACAAAATACGCCAATCAAAACTGACGGCATTACCACCAGGCAGCGCGTCTTTCATGCCTGGAGGCGGTTTAGCATCGAACATCAGCGCATCCGCAATCCGAACATAGGCTTCGGCCCGTGCGATATCGCTGGCCTCGGAAACTTTGATCACCTTCATGACCTTCTTGCCGGTTCGCTGTTTCAGGTCGCGGACGCGTTCCGGCGTTTCGTCACCATGCAATTGCAGCAAATCAAGTTTCACAACAAAAAGAGTTTTGTCGATCTGCTCGTCCTCCGGGTCCACGAACAGGCCGACTTTCTCTACGCGCTCAGGCACAATTGAGGCGAGGGCCATTGCCTCACCCGGGTTCACCGCCCGTGGGCTCGGTGGATAAAACACCAAACCGACATGGCTCGCCCCATCGGATATCGCAGCACGCATCGACTCCGGATCGTTGA
>CAXGSZ010000211.1:0-5313 GCA_964012455.1 uncultured Alphaproteobacteria bacterium | reverse complement strand
TGGCAACCGCACTGATGACGACGAATTCGATCATGTCCGAGGAAGACGTGACGGCCCGCGGCCGCGTACCCACGGGCAATCGCGGACAGGTATCCGCGCCGTCGGACCTCTTCAAGACGAAGGACGGTTACATCTACGTCATCTGCGCCGGCCAGCCGATGTTCGAACGCTGGGCCCGCCTAATGGGCGACAATCACTGGCTGACCGAGGACCGTTTTGCGACCGACGACGGGCGCGCGGAGAACGGCGCGGAAATCAGCGCCCGCATGCAGAAATGGTGCGACGACAAGACAACCGAAGAGGCCATGGTCACTCTAGAGGAACACCGCATTCCGGTGGGACCAGTCTATAACCTCGAGCAAGCGCTTGAGGATCCGCACATCCAGGCGAGCGGTATGCTGACAGAAGTCGACTATCCGGGCCTCTCGAAGCCGGCGCCGATCACTTCGACCCCGGTCAGGATGCTTGGTTCTCCTGGTGAAATCCGCCACCGCGCACCGACCCTCGGCGAGCATACGGACGAGGTCTTCAGTGCGCTCGGCTACAACGCCGGCGACCTCTCGGCGCTGCGCGATAAACGAGTGATCTAGAGTAATTCGACCGCCGCATGGTAAGGTGCGGCGCTAGTACAAGGGAGAAAAATCATGGAAATGGCGCTGTCTCATATCAAGGTCTTGGACCTGACTTCGAATCTCTCCGGCCCATACTGCGCGATGCTGCTCGCGGATCAGGGCGCGGATGTTATCAAGATCGAACGGCCTGAGGTCGGCGACGACATGCGGGTAACCCCACCCTTCCTCGGCGATCAGAGCGCGCCATTCATGATCTGGAACCGCAACAAGCGGAGCATGATCATCGACCTGAAGGCACCGGAGGGTTTGGAGACATTCAAGCGCCTGGCAGCCGACGCCGACATCATCGTTGAGAACTACAAGCCCGGCACCGCGGACAAGCTCGGCATTGGCTATGACGCGATAAAGGCGATCAATCCACGCATCGTCTACTGCTCTATTTCAGGCTTCGGCCAGACCGGCCCCTATGCGCCGCGTGGCGGTTTCGATCTGATCAGCCAGTCGATGACCGGCCTCGCCGCGATCACCGGACACGAGGATGAAGGGCCGCACCGTCTGCCGATCCCCATTACGGATCTCTGCGGTGGCATGAACGGTTGCATTGGCGTTCTGACCGCGCTCGCCGCCCGCGAACGCACCGGGGTCGGCCAACAGGTCGATGTCTCGTTGTATGAGTCCGGTATCGCGCTTGGCGTCTACGAAGCCGGCTACTATTTCGCAACCGGCGAGCAACCGCCAAAGCTCGGTCAGAAACACCGGGGCAGCGCGCCCTATCAGATCTTCCCGACGCAGGACGGGCATTTCTGTATCGGTGCGGCTTCCGAGCGTTTCTGGGCCAAGGCATGCAAGGTTCTCGGATGCGAAGAACTGATCGACGACCCGCGGTTCGCAACGAAAAAGGACCGGGTCGCCAACAACGACGAACTCAGCGCCATCCTGGCCGGCTACTTCAAGACCAACACCAACGATCATTGGTTCAAACTGATAAACGCCGAAGGCATCCCTTGCGGCCCGGTCCAGGATCACGTGCAGGTTTACAACGACCCCCAGACCCAGGCACGGGAAATGGTGGCAGAAATCGATCACCCGTCCGCCGGAAAGACTAAGACCCTCGGTGTGCACATCAAGTTGCGTGGCACGCCCGGTGCGGTGCGCCGTCCGGCGCCAAAACATGGCGAGCATACGGAAGAGATTCTCGCTGAGCTCGACGAGCGACAAGCTGCCGAGTAAGCCGAAACGCAAAACGCCACCACGCAGATGCGCGATGCGCCATTTTCGATCCGGAAAGGCGGCTCAGGCCGCCTTTCCCGTTTGGGGGCGAAAACTTTCACCTATTCAGCGTAGCTATCGAAATAATGCTCACTGCCGGGTTGGACGGTCAGCGCTTCCGCAGCTGCGTCGCCTACCTCGCTGTAATCTCATGCACAATCTTTGAAATTCAGCTCTTCCGCGTCGTGTCAATTCAGTGACGGCTGTCACATGACCACCGTCGCACCGGCTTGAATCTAGACCGGCCGGTCTCCCTTCTCGACCTTAAGGACGCGGCTATCGACCGCGGGGAGCATCTTGCCGGGATCACGAGTAACGATGACGTCAATAACGGTCGGCCGGTCGCGTTCCGCATTGCCAGCCTTAATCGCGCCGCCCAGCGCCCCTGGGTCCTCCACGCGAATTCCCTGACAGCCATATGCATTGGCGATGGCGGCATAATCCATCTCGACGAGGTCGCTCGACTGATAGCCGCCATACATTGCATGCTGCAGCGCCTTGACGTACCCCGACGCCGCGTTGTTGACCACCATGACCGTGACCGGCGTTTTGACGCGGATCGCCGTCTCCAACTCTCCGATCACCATATTGAAACCGCCATCACCGGTCAGCGCCACGACCGGGAAGTCTGGCTGGCCTAATTGTGCCCCGACCGCACCTGGCAGCCCGTAGCCAATCGATGCGAGGCCACGATCCGGCACATAGGTCCGTCCCGCCTTCTTCGTGTCGTAAAGCAGACCGGTCCAGTGTCCGGCGAAGCCGCCATCCGCGACCAGAACCGAGTCTGCCGGCATATGGTTGTTAAGCTCCTGCATCACACGGCCCATATTGATCGGCTTCTCCGTCGAATGAAGACGGTCGGCCGCCTCGTCCGTCCACTTCTTCATCCGTGCGGGCATTTCCGCCGCATATTCGGCCCGATCCCGTTTCTGCTGCGCGGCGCTATCCGCCAATTCGCTGGCCAGATCGTCGAGCCCCGCCTGCGCATCACCCCACAGCGAAACCTCAGCACGTGTGGTCCGTCCGAGCTCCTCTTCCAATACGTCCAGATGAATGAGCGGCACGCCGCTCGGCAGTAAATCATAACGCTTCGTCGCGATCTCGCCCAATTTACATCCTACAACGAGAAAACAGTCCGCTGATTCAATAAGGTCGTTGGCAATCCTTGAATAGCGCCCAAACAAACCGGCGTTGAGATCGCTGGCGCAAGAGATACTGCCTTTTCCGCTCATAGTATGCGCGACCGGAATGTTGAGGTCCTGCGAAAAGCTCGTCAGGCTATCCCACGCTTCTGAAAGATGAATTCCGCCGCCGGCCAAAATCAGCGGTCGTTTCGCACCGCCGAGGATACCGGCGGCGCGGGCAACATCGTCCGCGGCGGGACGGATACGGCGCGCGGGGATCCGCGTCGTTGCTGGGTCTACCCAGAAGTCGTCCGGCGTGAAGGAAAACTCCTCGT
Source organism: uncultured Alphaproteobacteria bacterium (assembly GCA_964012455.1). Classification (GTDB taxonomy): domain Bacteria; phylum Pseudomonadota; class Alphaproteobacteria; order UBA8366; family UBA8366; genus UBA6544. Next base: position 2,013 of record CAXGSZ010000211.1, on the reverse strand, counting down.
GGCACACATCCTCCGGCACGTCGAGCACGACCGGACCGGGCCGGCCCGTTGTCGCGACCGCATAGGCGCGGCGGACCAATTCAGGTATGCGTTCGCCGGCCTCGATCCGGATCAGCTCCTTTGCCGCCGGGCGCAGGATATCCACCTGCCGGCATTCCTGGGTCATGTTCTTCCAAGCATGATTCCGATTAGCGTCACCAGCGATAACAATCATCGGGACACCAGCATTCAGCGATTCGACCATACCCGTGACGAGATTAGTGACGCCCGGCCCGAGAGTTCCGTCGCAAACACCCGGCTTTCCGGTGACGCGGGCATAGGCATCTGCCATGAAGGCGCCGCAGCGCTCGTCATTGATGAGGTTGTGACGCAGGCCCAGTATCCGGACAGCTTCGTAAAACGGCGAAAGCTGAAACCCACCCATGCCGAACATAGTATCCGCGCCATGGGCACGCAACATTTCAGCAAGGGCCAGACCTCCGTTCATCGGTTGCGAAAAATTATGCTGCAATCCTTGGCTCATCTGCCACGTACTCCTTGGGTCAGGCGCTCGACGGCGCCGACGATCGTCTCGGCCGTCACCCGGACGGTTTCCTCAAGTGGCGGCGCATAGGGGATGGGGATTCGCGGCGCGCCAAGACGCGCCAGTTTGAGTCCGGCAATTTCTTCGGCGGCCGTTGCGGCGACTTCGGCCCCGAAACCGCCGTCGCGCACCGCTTCATGAGCGACGAGCAAACGCCCGGTCTTTGCGGCTGACGCAAGCACGCACTCGCGGTCCCAAGGCCAGAGACTGCGTAGGTCGATCAGTTCGACTGACGTGCCACTTGCAGCGAGCGTCCCCGCGGCTTCGGCGGCGACATGACAGGTCTTGGACCAGGTCACGATGGTGACATCTCTGCCTTCCTGAACGACGTGCGCTTTGCCAATCTCTACCGTGTGGCCGCCAGGCACCTCGCCTTCAAGAGACCACAGATCTTTATGTTCCATGTAGACGACCGGGTCGTCGCATTCGATCGCGGCCTTCAGAAGGCCGTAATTGTCGACCGGCGTCGCCGGCATCAGCACGACGAGCCCCGGAATATGCGTATACCAGGCTTCGAGACTTTGTGAATGCTGCGCGGCAGAAGAACGCCACATGCCACTTGGCTGGCGAATCACGAGCGGCACCTTCGCCTGACCGCCGAACATGTAGCGAGCCTTCGCGGCCTGATTCACCATCTCGTCGACCGCGCACAGCGCAAAATCGGCGAACCGCAGCTCAACAACCGGCCGCGTTCCCGTCAAGGCACCGCCGACTGCGGACCCCATGATCGCCGCCTCAGAAATCGGGGTAGAGACGATCCGCTCCGGCCCGAACTCTTCCTCGAGTCCCATGTACTGACCGAAGACACCGCCCCGTCCGAGGTCCTCTCCAACCGCCCAGATCGTCGGATCGGCGCGCATACACTCGGCAAGCGCCGTCTTACCGGCGTCACTGTAAGTCATCGTGCTCATAGCGGCCCTCCGATGTCCTGTACGTCAGACGCGGCGGCCGGCAGGTCCGGCCACGATGCATCGCGCGCCGTCTCGAAGGCTGCCGTCATTTCACGTTCGGCATCTACCGCAATCCGGTCAAGATCGGATTCGGATATGCCCTCATTAATTAGAAACGCCTTCGCCCGACCGATGGGGTCTCGGGTCTTCGCTTCCTTAACTTCGGCATCCGGACGATAGGTCGCCGGATCGACCACCGTATGACCAATATGGCGGTAAGTCTCGACATGCAAAAATTGCGGACCGTTTCCGCCACGAATCTCCTCAACCAGCGCGCCCACCATTGCGTCTAGACCGATTAAATCGTTGCCGTCCGCACTGCGGGCGGGAATACCAATACTTTCGGCGCGCGCGACCGGGCCGGGTCCGCCGGTCATTTGATCGGTCCGCGTGGTCGCGGCGTATTTGTTGTCTTCGCAAACGAACAGCACCGGCAAGTCAAAAACACGAGCCCAATTCAGTCCCTCCAGGAAAGGTCCC
>CAXGSZ010000210.1:0-5332 GCA_964012455.1 uncultured Alphaproteobacteria bacterium | reverse complement strand
GGCTGGCGGACTTGGGCTAGACCGTAAACACGTCATTCTAAACGCTTTTCTTCACGTCTCCAGCGCTGCGGCCAGCGCCGGCAAGCGCTAGGGAACGAAGGCTGAGCCATGTCGCGTTACTTCGTCACGACACCTATTTACTACGTCAATGATGCACCACATATCGGTCATGCATACACAACACTTGCCTGTGATGTTTTGGCGCGGTTTATGCGACTCGACGGTCGCGTCGTGCGGTTTCTCACGGGGACGGATGAGCACGGTCAGAAGGTCGAGAAGGCGGCAGCTGAAAAGGGGGTCGATCCGCAGGCATTTACGGAAGAGATTTCACAGAATTTCCGCCACCTTGCGGATACGATGAACTTCAGTTATGACGATTTCATCCGCACGACGGAGGTTCGCCATATCGCCTCCTGCCAGGCGATTTGGAAATCAATCGCGGATCGTCAATCGCCGAAAGGCCAAGAGAATATTTACCTCGACAAGTACGCGGGCTGGTACGCGGTCCGCGACGAGGCATTCTATACGGAAGCCGAGCTTCAGGAGGGACCCGGGGGGCAAAAGCTCGCGCCGACGGGTGCGGAAGTCGAGTGGGTAGAAGAGCCGAGCTATTTTTTCCGCCTTTCCGACTGGCAGGACTCTCTACTGAAGTATTATCAGGACAATCCTGACTTTATCGCTCCGACAAGTCGTCGAAATGAGGTTGTCAGCTTCGTTGAAGGGGGGCTGAACGACCTGTCAATCTCACGGACGACGTTCAGCTGGGGCGTGCCGGTGCCGGACGATGAAGAGCATATCATGTACGTCTGGTTGGATGCGCTGACGAACTATATCACCGCTGTTGGCCACCCGAACGACAAAGACGCTCTGTGGGAATATTGGCCTGCAGACCTCCACATGGTTGGCAAGGATATCCTGCGCTTCCATACGGTCTATTGGCCGGCTTTTCTCATGGCTGCCGGGATCGAGCCGCCAAAGCGGGTTTTTGCGCATGGTTGGTGGACGAATGAAGGGCAAAAGATTTCCAAGTCGCTTGGAAACGTTATCGATCCGTTCGAACTGGTGGATCGCTACGGTCTTGACCCAATTCGATACTTCCTTTTGCGCCAAGTACCATTTGGTAATGACGGAGATTTTTCCCACCAGGCGATGGTACATCGACTGAATGGCGACCTCGCCAACGACCTTGGCAACCTTTGCCAGAGAGTTTTGTCGATGATCTTCCGCAACTGTGACGGCAATATCCCGCCGTCTCACGAGTTGACAGAAGGCGATATCGCCTTTGTCGACGGGATTGCGGCAAGTATCGAAGAACTCCGTAAATTGATGGACGCACAGTCCTTTCATCAGGCCCTAGAGCTTATTTGGCGGCATGTCGGCAATGCAAACCGCTACGTCGACGAGCACGCGCCGTGGGAGTTGCGCAAGAACGACCCGGTCCGCATGGAGACTGTGCTCTATACCTTGTCCGAGGCGATTAGAAATCTTGCAATCCTGACGTCGCCTTTCATGCCGGATGCGATGACGCGAATCTTCGATCAGATGGGCGTCGCGGCGACAGACCGGACGTTCACGCATCTCGGGCGAGCTCATGGATTGGCAGAGGGGACGCCGCTTGCCGGCAAGCCGCAGCCAATTTTCCCGCGCTTTGTCGAGGAGGAGGGGGCCTGACGTGCTTGTCGACAGTCATTGCCACCTAGATTACCTGGAGCGCGACGGTGACCTGGATGAAGCGGTCGAACGTGCCCGACAGGCCGGCGTCGGCACAATCGTCACGATCTGCACGAAGGTGAGCGAGTTCGAAACGATCAAGCGGATCGCCGAGCGGTATGACGATATCTGGTGCACGGTCGGTATTCACCCTCACGAAGCCGCAACGGAACCTCAGGTGACCACGGCGCAATTGCTGGAAATGGCTCAACATCCGAGGGTCGTCGGTATTGGCGAGACCGGGCTCGACTATTACTACGAGCACAGCCCTCGAGAGGCCCAGAAGAACAGTTTTCGGACCCATATTGCGGCCGCGCGGGAAAGCGGCCTGCCGCTTATCGTTCATACCCGTGATGCAGATGACGATACGATGGAAATTCTCGCCGAGACGTATGCCGATGGGGTATTTCCTGGCTTGATACATTGCTACAGTGCCGCTCCAGAAGTTGCGGAAAAAGCATTGAAAATTGGATTTTATATTTCAATAGCCGGTATCGTGACCTTTAAACGTGCGGAGGAACTCCAACAAACGGCGGCCGGCCTGCCGGAAGACCGTTTGCTGGTCGAGACCGACGCGCCTTATTTGGCGCCAGTGCCGAAACGCGGTAAACGCAATGAGCCCTCATATGTCGCCTTTACGGCGGAGAAGCTTGCGGAACTGCGGAATGACGACGCGTCGCGTATCGCCAATGTGACGACGGACAATTTCTTTCGCTTATTCTCGAAAGCTGCCCGACCGGCATGAAAATTACGATTTTGGGCAGCGGCGCATCTGGTGGCGTTCCGATGATCGGACCGGTTTGGGGCAATTGCGACCCTGATAACCCGAAGAACCGTCGCCGGCGAGCGTCCATTTTGCTGGAAACCACAGATTCATCGGTTTTGATCGATGCATCGCCGGATTGTCGTGCGCAATTGTTGGATGCTGATGTATGTCGGCTTGATGCCGTGGTGTTCACACATGCGCATGCGGATCATTGCCATGGCATCGACGACCTGCGTTGGATCAATCAGCATCAGGGGCGCGCGATTGAGGCCTTTGCGGATTCCGTAAGCTTTGAGGAAATGAACCGGCGCTTTGGCTATGCGTTCGAGCCGTTTGAGGTGCCGGAACATGGATATTTCTACCGTCCGGTCTTGGAGTGGCGGGAGATTGGGGAACGTCCATTTAGTGCCGGTGGGCTCAAGTTTAGAGCCTATACGCAGGATCATGGATACTCAAAGACCAACGGGTTGCTTTTCGGTGACGTCGCGTATTCGACCGACGTTGTGCAGTTGGACGACACGGCGTTTGATTTGTTGGTCGGACTAGATCTCTGGATCGTTGGATGTCTTCGCGAGGAACCTCATCCAACACACGCGCATCTCGATAGGGTCCTTGGATGGATCGAACGGGTCGCGCCGCGAAGAGCGGTAATAACTCACATGAACCATATGCTAGATTATGAGGTATTATGCGGAAAACTGCCGGATAATGCCGTTCCGGCCTATGACGGCATGGTCATAGAAGCATAACATATATTTCCCATAATATACATTATGCGTCTTGTGTGTCCAAAATGAAGCGGGATAAAACCCGCGCCCCTCTCGTCTTAATCTCTAATATCCGGCCTAATTAAACTCGATCATACCTGTTGTTCGATGTATTCTAAGTCTTTTTCTTCGCCCAGAATCAGTGGAACAGACTTCAACAAAAGTTTAAGTGACATACGAACGTTCTCAGGCATACTGTTGAAGGCATTGATCAGCGCCCAGACATCTGGCCCCCAAGCCTCGGGTGTCTCCGGAATGTCATTGTCGCGGAATCCTTCAAAGAAATACGCAATATTGACGCTGAATATCTTGCTTAGATCGTAAAGTCGCGATGCGCTGACACGATTGTAGCCACGTTCGTACTTTTGCACCTGTTGGAACGTAAGACCGAGTTGATCCGCTACAGCCGTTTGCGATAGGCCCAATTCCACGCGACGTAATCTAATGCGACCTCCGACATAATTGTCGACGTCCGCTTCCGTCCAACTTGCCATTAATACACTCCTAACAAGAACTGCAAAATACTATACACGGTTAGAAATCCGAGCGCTAATTTTTCCAAGATAACAGCACTTTTTTGGCTTTCTGGCGCGACTGGCAGGAATATAAACTTTCTGGATAACAGCCGGACATACAATCAAAAAAACCGCCTTACAAAGATTAACAATACTGGTCTATCAGGGCGAACTTCCGGCTATACAACTTATAATCGGAAAGTTTTAATTTATGCCGATATTTGCCGAATTTAGGGCTTGAATTGGAAGAGCATGGCCATTTCAGATCGCAATTTTTTGGTGTGTTACCGCAAAGCGGATCTTTCTGCGAGGAGTTGGCGGACATCAAAGTATCTCTCGGGGGATGCCGACCGTTAACAACAATTACTGTCCACAAGAAAAATCTATCTTTCATGATACCGCTAGTTTTTTAGCGGTCGAGTGCCGCCTCCCCACGGCCCGTCGTGGCCATTCTAAAGCGGGCGGAAATGTAGTGTCCGATTCGGGTCTGAGGTTCGACAATTGTGCCGTATGTCTTGAGAGCGACCTTGGCGACCACCATTACAGGTCCGTCACCGTTGAGCAGTGCGGATTTGGCTTCTGTAATCGAATCCATATCAGAGATGGCGCGGTTTACCTTGAAGCCGCACTGTGCCGCAACTCCCGCAATATCGGTGCTGCCTGATGTATGGGTGGGCTGTCCACCTGTCTCGGAATAGTGGCCGTTATCCAGTACGAGGATGGCAAGATTACGGACCGGCGCATTGCCGGCAGCGGACAGCGCACCGAGACCCATGAGCATTTCACCGTCGCCGGTAATCACCAGGACCCGTTTATCCGGTTTGGCCACGGCAAGGCCAATGCCAACAGGAACCGCCTGTCCCATGGCGCCCCAAAGGTAAAAATTCCGAGGATTGTCTTCAATGCCCGCGACGTCATAGGTGCTGGAACCAAGGCCGCATACGACCAGCAAATCTTCCGACCGATTGGCGAGAATCTCCGTGACGAACTTTTTTCTATCGATTGTCCCGGTCATAGCGTCCTCTTTGCCGCCCGAAAATCCTTGGTCCCGATCAGTCGTTGCGACAGAAGGACGGCAACCTGCTGATTGCCGTCGAACGCAAGGCGGATTGCGGCCCTCACGGTCTCCGCGACCTCATCGGCATTCTCTGCGCGATAGACGGTAACACCCATCGCGTTGAAGACATCCGGCGTCGCCTGTCCCATCGGTATTTGCCAGGGTACGAATTCGCCCCATTCCCCTCGCATCGAGACGATGGTTACGAACGGGATGCGGCAGGCGTTCGGCATGGCGAGGGCATTGATCGTGTTGCCCACTCCGCTGCTTTGCATCAAAAGAACGCCGCGCTGGCCGCCAAGCCACGCACCGGTCAGAACACCCACACCGTCCTGCTCGCTGGTGAGTCCGATGACGGTCATCGAATTGTCCGCCTCACAAGCCCGGATCAGTGCGGCATGGCCGGCGTCGGGCACGTGGCAGACCTGTTCTATGTCGTGTTCGCGCAGGCAGTCGTAAATCTCCATGCGCCAGTCGATTGTGCTGTCAGTCATTACGTAATTTCAGGTATACAGAT